>NZ_JYDG01000001.1:0-209933 GCF_003263545.1 Rahnella sp. AN3-3W3 | reverse complement strand
AAAAAACAGGCTATTCTCCGTGGTATCTTCAGCGTTTGTTTAAAAGTAAAACGGGTTACGCACTGGGCAAATACATCCGTGACCGCCGTCTGACCATGGCGGCGATCGCGTTACGTCTTACCAATATGCCGATCCTCGATATTTCGTTGTATTACTCTTATGACTCGCAGCAAACATTCACCCGTTCATTTAAAAAGAACTTTGCAGAAACACCGGGGATGTACCGCCGCAATGCGTCATGGACAATGAACGGGATCACCGCACCGCTGACCGTCGATGAGTTTCCTCAACCGAAATATGAGATTGTCGATTTGCCAGAAATGGCGTTCGAAGGGGAAACCGTCGTGCATTCGTATCCGATCGAGGCTTTGTTCAACAGTAAAAACCACGTTCATCGTGCCGAATTACTGCGCTATCTGGAAACGCCGGAATCCCTGCTGGCACCAGTTTGGGGACTTTCAGATTGCCGCCCTGATACTCACGACGAAGTCGCCAATGCCCTGCAGATGGAATACACCGTAGCGCATCAGGTCAAACTCAGTGACAGCCACGCCATCCTGATTCCGGCCAGCCGTTATTTGAAGATCAATTATCCTTACGATCTCAGCCGGTTGAATGACTTTATCCTGTATCTGTATTCAGTATTTTTACCGACGCTGGGTCTGGAGTTCATCATGCAGCCCGACCTTGAAAAGTATTCACGAGAATCCGCATTGAACGGCGTGACCTGCGAATACTACATTCCGCTGGCACAGCTCTGAGCGGGTTTGCAGGGGACAGGGAAGCGTTATACTTAAAAAAAGCCTCCCGAAACGAGAGGCTGGGCAGGCGGGAAGGGGATCAGTTAAAGACCATACCGCCGTCAATCAGCAGTGACTGACCGGTCATATAATCTGAATCCGGGCCAGCAAGATATGAAACACAGGCAGCCACATCTTCAGGTTCTGATAGACGTTTGAGCGTGATGTTTTTTGCAAACTCCTGCGTACCATAACCCGCCGGTTTTCCTGCAGCAGCAGAAACCTGACGGTCAATTTCTTCCCACATCGGTGTTTTGACGATCCCCGGACAGTACGCATTCACGGTAATCCCCAGATATGCCAGATCGCGCGCAGCAGTTTGCGTAAGGCCCCGTACCGCAAATTTACTCGAGCTGTAAATCGCCAGTTCAGGATTGCCTACATGTCCGGCCTGCGAACAAGCATTGATGATTTTACCGCCATGCCCGGCAGCTTTGAACGCTTTCACCGCCGCCTGAATCCCCCAAATCACACCTTTCACATTGATATTATAAACTTTGTCTACAATTTCAGGCGTGATGTCTTCGATGAGGGTTGTCGGTGCAATACCGGCGTTATTGACGATAACGTCGAATCCACCAAGTTGTTTCGTCGCAGCCTCTACCGCAGCAAAAACTTGTTCGCGGTCTGACACATCGGCAAGCAGGGCAACCGCATTGCCACCAGCATGGTTGATTTCCTCAGCGACTTTTTTCGCCGTGTCTGCGTTATAATCCACGACAGCGACGGCAAAACCATCCTTCGCCAGACGCAGCGCAATTGCCCGGCCAATCCCCTGACCACCACCTGTTACTAAAGCCACTTTTCCATTTTTAGACATACCACTATCCTCTATGTATTCGGTATCTTTTCAGGTGCTGCGCGCAAGGCACGGTTTGACCGACCCGATCGCCTTACGTGAGCTACTTACTGGTTTACGCCTGAGTGCAGGGATGTGCAATTGTTAGCCACGGTCATTAACTTATAGAATTCAAATAGGTAGCAAAGTACATTTACGTAAATACCCCAGAAACGCACTGAAATGAGAAATGCCAGGGATAGAGAAATGAGCCATACCGATGTTATTGCTTTTCGCGAGCGTCTGACCACGCTTGTACGCACGCTACAAATTGCCCCACAGGTTGCGGAGAATCAGGTGCTTGACCGGATGGCGTTAAGTTTTCGGAAACTGCTTAACTTTTTTGCAGAAGATGATGCACGCACCCAACAGGCCTTTTTGTTACCTCCTCAGGCAGGGGAAACGCAAAGATTATTGTGTGAACTGATGGCTGAAAATCTTGCGATCAGTCAGGAGCATAAGCTGTTTCGTGAGGATATTTCCGCCGTGCTGATGGCACAATGCTTTACCGGCATTCTGGTGCAACTGGCACAAACTCCAGGGGATCCGCAAACGCGTCATCAGAACAGTCTGGGGTGTGCGAAGTTGTTCTGCGAGGGTGTCTGGCTCGGGAAGTTATAGTCCAAAACTTCATAAAGAAAGCATAAATCGTTGGTTCTGTTTGCAGGCAGAAAAAGGTTAACTGAGGTCATTCCAGCAGAAGATACTGTCTGCTACGAGTCTGTAAAGCTTGTTGCATAAAAGCTTTAAACAGAAAGCCGTGAATAACCGGAGGCCTTTATGTCAACGATCGCTCAAACTGCTGAACACCGCTCCTTATGGCAGCGCATTACTCAACGTAAGCCGCGCCACCAGACTGAAGAAATGGCGCAGGACACGTCGCGTCTGCTGGAAAGTTTTCTGGCAACCGGTTGTCTGTATGGTATTGATGTGGGGAACAGTGATCCGGCCTGGTTTCGCCGCCCCTGACCGCTATATACTTTTAATGCGCTTCAGCTACTGGAACGAGCTGTGCGATTAACCTGAGTTTCTCCTGATAGTGCTTGTTGTACCCTTAATAACCGGTGTTGCCCTTGTGCCTGGCACAGTGTCAGCCTCCGTTATGAAGGTTGTTGTGGAAAGTCTCTCTGACCTCGTCGTAGAAATTTTAGTTCTCTCTCAATTGTTGAGCCCATAACTTTCGCCGGTTATGGGTTTTTTTATGCAAAAAAACCCCGCAGTCAGGCGGGGTAAATTGTAAAGCCGCTAAGGGGGACACGGCGCGTTCTATTAAGTTAAAACCAAGGAAGGGTAAATCGAATTCCAGTGATGATGCCGGAACTCGTAAATTAAATTATCACACTACATTGCCTTAATATAAATATAAATTTGGCATGTATTTTAATACATACATTCACGGAATATATCAAAACAGCCTAATGAAATAATTAGCAATAAATAATAAAACCAAAAGAGATAATTTATCTACTGAGCAACGGAACTCTGTAGGTAGTATTAACACGAGCTTAGACTCATTGATAATGTATATATAATAAATTCAAGTATTCAATTAAATGATAAAGGAATGACATCATGAAATTAAAAGCATTGGCGATTATTATCCCGGCATTACTGGTTGCAGGCGCAGCTCATTCAGCAGAAATCTATAACAACGAAGGCAACAAATTAGATCTGTACGGTAAAGTTGATGGTTTGCATTATTTTTCTGACGATGCTGGCGCAGACGGCGATCAGACTTATGTCCGTGTCGGTTTTAAAGGTGAAACACAAATCAATGATCTGCTGACTGGTTACGGCCAGTGGGAATACAACATTCAGGCCGATAATTCTGAAGGCAGTACCGGAACATCAGGTAATGCGACCCGTCTGGGATTCGCGGGTCTAAAATTTGGTGAGTATGGTTCCTTTGACTATGGTCGTAACTACGGTGTCGTATACGACGTTGAATCCTGGACTGATATGCTGCCTGAGTTTGGTGGCGATACTTACACCACTGCAGACAACTTCATGGTAGGTCGTACCAATGGCGTGGCAACCTACCGTAACACCGATTTCTTCGGCGAAGTGAAAGGCTGGGACTTTGCACTGCAATATCAGGGCGCAAACGACGGTGATATCACAGGAGAAGGCACCAATAACCGTGGTGGTCGGTCCATGCGTCAGCAAAATGGCGATGGCTTCGGTATTTCTACTTCCTATGATTTCGGCATGGGTGTGAGTGCAGCGGCAGCTTATGCCTCTTCAGACCGTACTAACGATCAGGTAAATCTTACAACAGCAGACGGCGATAAAGCGGACGTATGGACTGCAGGTCTGAAATACGATGCTAATGGTCTCTATCTGGCTACTATGTATTCCGAAACCCGTAACATGACGGGTTACGGTGATCGTGATGATACGATTGCAAACAAAACTCAGAACTTTGAAGTGACGGCACAATACCAGTTCGATTTCGGTCTGCGTCCTTCTATTGCTTACCTGCAATCCAAAGGCAAGGATCTGAACTCAGATATTCATCTGAACTCAGACTGGAATGATAAAGACCTGGTTAAATATGTTGAAATCGGCACGTCTTATTATTTCAACAAAAACATGTCTACGTATGTTGATTATAAAATCAACCTGCTGGATAACGATGATGACTTCTACAAAGCAGCCGGTATTTCTACCGATGATATCGTAGCAGTCGGCCTGGTATACCAGTTCTGATGCTCGTGATTTAATATAGCTGTGATTTAAATCGCAAATATCAATATTAAAAGCCTATCTTAGGATGGGCTTTTTTTGGCATTACTGATTTTCATGAACAGTTTGTTAATATTATATTGATAAGTTTAATCGTAAAAACACTCTTCTGTTTCCCCTTTATACGCGCAATCCTTTTCACTCGAGGCAGTCAGCTTGTTATAGGCAAAGCCCAGGAATAACCAGAAGCCCAATGGAGCGCTTCTTCAGGAGCCTTAAGAATGAATGTGTGCCAGTGACTGGTTACGTAAGCTTCAGCGATACTGCCCATAAAATAACAGATTAGCAACCTGGCCTCCCGTCAGAATGCGGTCTCCAGTGTCTCCAGCACGTTGTAATTCTCATCGACCAGCAGCAGCGCTTTCCATTTGTCGAAGGTCAGACAGGGGTGAGAGGTGCTGAATACCAGAATATCCTCCACCTGCACGTCGGCCTCAGGAGCCAGTTCCAGCATCGCGTGCTGGTCCATAATACCTGTGGTTTTGATGCTTTTTGCCGTCAACGGAAGTGCTTTACCCTGACGGTAATGCGCCACGGGCTGCGGCAGACCTGCGTCGAAGGCGCTGTCGCGCTTGCCGAAGTTCACAATCGCACGGCCACTTTCCGGCACCGATTGCACCATTGCAACCAGTTCCAGCGCTGAAATCAAATCACCACCCAAATCACAGGCCACACGGTCGCGGGCCATCAGGTCGTCTTGTGCCTGCTGATAAATGCCTGCGTCGTGGGTGATATAGCAGCCGGGGCGAATCACCACGCGGCAGTTTGCCGGTTTTTGTGCTTCCAGCCAGACGTTACACACTACGTCATACCAGACTGATCCTGCGCCCGTGAGGATAAACTCCCCTTCGACATAGCGATCAAGCTGGCAGGCAAGGCCTGCGGCATCGCGTAACAACGCTTCCACTTTGGGCTGCGGATTTTCACCGTGCAGCACTCCTTCGTAAAGTTCGAGGCCGCGTAAATGTAAGCCCGGCAAGCCTGAAATCTCTTCTGCCAGCAACAGGGCCTGCGCGGTGGTACGGCAGCCGCAGCGCCCGCCGGGTACGCCCAGCTCGATCAAAATATCCAGCTGCTGGTTCTGCGAACTGAAAAATGCCGAAAGGGTTTTGGCATTGGCAAGGCTGTCAACGCAGCAGAGGTAATCGACGTCCTGATATTCATTTTTGAGCGCAGAAATCAGCTGCATATTCGCTTTGCCCACCAGCTGGTTAACCATCAAAACCCGCTTCATGCCGCTTACCATCGCGATACTGGCCTGCCAGGCGCTGCCCACGCCAACGGCCCAGGCGCCAGCACGCTGCTGTTGCTGAAAAATCCATGGCGTCATAGTGGTTTTGCCATGAGGTGCCAGCGATACGCCACGGGTATCGGCATAGCGTTGCATCCACTCAATGTTATTTTCCAGAGCGGATTTTTTGATCACAGCGGCGGGCAGGCAGACGTCTTCATTCAGCACGTTGGCTGGGGAAACCAGAAGCGCTGACTTGTGCGGAACGAGGTTACCTTCTTGGTATTTCATAACATAGTTCCTTTCATTTTTTTAATCTTTCATTATAAATATCAATATTAACTTAATGAAAAATAGGTATTTTTATTTTAATTAAGCAATTTTATGAATAAAAGTATCAGGTAAGTATGTGTGTTTTGTGTAGTCTTCCACTGTTTTCCATCCTTGTAAATGGTTAAATTTAACCCAGAACACTATGAAGGGCAGGAACGTATGAAGTTTGATTATCTGTTCAGAAACGTTACGGTCATTGATGGCAGCGGAGGGGAACAATACCGCGCCGATGTTGCAGTGCAGGGCGACCGTATCGCTGAAATTGCACCGGCAATCCGTGGTCAGGCTGTGCATGAAATCGACGGTACCGGCCGCGTGCTGGCGCCGGGATTTATTGACGTGCATACACACGACGACATCAATGTGATCCGGCTGCCGGAGTATCTGCCTAAGATCAGCCAGGGCATTACTACGGTGATTGTTGGCAACTGCGGTATCAGTGCAGCCACGGCGACCATCAAAGGCCACGTGCCAGACCCGATGAATTTACTCGGTGAGGCAAAGCATTTTATCTACCCGACGGTGAGTGCTTACGCTCAGGCCGTTGAGCAGGCGAGACCGGCGATTAACGTCGGTACGCTTATCGGCCACACGGCATTGCGTAATAACCATATGGATGACCTGTTACGCACCGCGACGGCAGAAGAAATCAACGGGATGCGCGCAGAGCTTAGACTGGCGTTGCAGCAGGGCGCGTTGGGGCTGAGCACCGGCCTGGCTTATGCTTCGGCATTTCACTCTTCGACGGAAGAAGTGATGGCGCTGGCAGAGGAACTCGCGGCACAGAAGGGCATTTATACCACCCATTTGCGTTCCGAGTTTGAGCCGATTCTGGAGGCACTCGACGAGGCGTTTCGCATTGGTCGTCACGGCAACGTGCCGGTGGTGGTGTCCCACCACAAATGTGCCGGAGCGAAGAACTGGGGCCGTACGGTGGAAACACTGAAGCTGTTCGATAAAGTTCGCGAAACGCAGGATGTCTCCTGCGATTGCTACCCGTATTCGGCCAGCTCTTCTACGCTGGATCTCAAACAAATCACCGACGAGTTTGAAATAGTCATCACCTGGTCAGAGCCGCATCCGGAAGTGGCCGGACAGTCGTTACAGCAGATTGCGCAAAGCTGGTCGATGTCACTTCACGAAGCTGGAAAATTACTGATGCCCGCCGGAGCCATTTACTACAACATGGACGAGCGCGATGTCCGGCGCGTGCTGAGTTATCCGGTCACGATGGTGGGTTCCGACGGACTGCCAAACGACCCGATGCCGCATCCGCGTCTGTGGGGCGCATTTCCCCGGGTGCTTGGCCATTACAGCCGCGACGAGAAAATTTTCCCGCTGACGGTGGCGGTTCATAAGATGACGGGTATGTCCGCGGCACGTTTCCAGCTTGCTGAACGCGGGCTGGTCAGACAGGGCTATTTCGCCGATCTGGTGATGTTCGACCCGCAAACCGTGCGCGATGTGGCCAGTTTTAGCGATCCCCAGCAGCCTGCGGCGGGTATCGAAGCTGTGCTGGTCAACGGCGTAATGAGTTATGGCCTGGATAAAAAGGTTATCGGTCGCGCCGGGCGTTTTTTACGCCGGTAGAATTTTGCGGGGAGAGCCAGACGCTGTCCCCTGAGCACGCATTTATACGTATGCATAAGGAGCAATGATGAGTATTAAACGTTACGGAGTGGGCGGGAGTACGGGAACGGGCGGGCAGCCACTGCCGTTTGCCAAGGCCGTAGAGGCGGGCGGCTGGCTTTATGTTTCCGGGCAAACACCGATGAAAGATGGCGAAGTGGTGGAAGGGGGCATTATCGAGCAGTCGCGGCTGGCTATCCAAAACTGCGTGGACATCATGGAGAGCGCAGGCTACACCCTGGCGGATGTGGTGCATGTGAAGGTGTTCCTGACCGACGCGCGTTATTTCCAGTCCTTTAACAAAGTGTTCAGCGAGTTTTTTTCCGCCCATCCTCCGGCCCGCGTCTGCTGCGTTGCGGATCTGGTGGTGGATTGCAAAGTAGAAGTGGATCTGACCTGTTATAACGCTGAACGCGTGAAGTAATTATTCCGTGAGCAGGCCGGATGCCCTCTGCGTGCATCCGGCTTATTAAAAAAATATTCATAAATAATTCAGGTGCGCTACGAACGTGCCAACGGGCTTCCTTTGTCTTTTTTCAGGGAGCCATTGCAACTTAATTAATCTGGAAGTGAGCCATGAATAATTATTCTTTTCTTATTTGGTTTGCAATATATGCATGCGCCATGATTACACTGGGCTGGTATGTGTCACGTAATCAGAAAAATGGCGATGACTTTTTATTAGGCGGACGTTCATTACCCTTAATTTTAACGCTGGGATCCACCGTAGGCACGATGGTCGGTACGGGGTCGAGCGTCGGCGCGGTAGGCTTCGGTTATACCAACGGCTGGGCGGGCATGCTGTATGGTCTGGGCGGTGCGGTAGGTATTCTGCTGCTGGCCTGGTTGTTTGCGCCGGTGCGTAAAATGCGTTTTATGACCATGAGCGAAGAGATCTCTTATTACACTGGCGGCAATAAAATAATTAAAAATGTCGTGGCAATATTAATCTTTATTGCATCTATTGGCTGGCTGGGGGCGCATATTCTTGGTGGTGGTTTATATCTGTCATGGGCAAGCGGAATTGATATTAATACGGCGAAAATTATTATTGCAGCAGCTTTTGTGGTTTACGTCGGTATTGGTGGATATTCCGCAGTGGTATGGATTGATACCGTGCAGTCGTTAATTCTGTTTATCGGTTTTATCCTGATGGCAGCGCTGGCGGTACATCACGTTGGCGGGTGGAGCCATATCCAGCAGGCCGTCGATCCGGCAAAGCAAAGCCTGTTTGGAGTGGATAAACTCGGCATCCTGCCTGCTTTTTCTCTGGCAATGGTAATTGGCGTCGGGGTACTGGCCACGCCTTCCTACCGCCAGCGTATTTATTCCGCCAAAAACGTGGGCACGGTGCGTAAATCCTTTGTGATCACCGGTTTGCTCTATCTGGGCTTCTCCTTCCTGCCCGCGATCATTGGTATGGCCGCTTACACGATGAATCCTTCACTGGCAAACAGCGGCTTTGCCTTCCTGTTCGCCACCCAAGTTTTGCCACCGGTGCTGGGAATGGCGGTGCTGATTGCGGGAATGTCAGCCAATATGTCTTCGGGCAGTTCTGACGCGATTGCCGCCGTCTCTATCATGCTGCGTGACCTTTACACTCTGATCACTGGTCATATGCCTGCACCAGAAAAGGCGATCCGCATGTCGCGTATTTCCCTTGTGCTGGTGATCGGGCTGGCGCTGATCTTCGCGCTGACCTCCAACGACATCATCAGCTACATCACCAAAATGATTTCGATGATCATGTCCGGCCTGTTTATCTGCTCAATACTAGGGCGATTCTGGATACGTTTTAACTGGCAGGGCGCGATGGCTGCGCTGATTGGCGGCGCCGTGACCTCACTGGCGATGCTGGTAAACGACAGCTGGATGAGTTTCTGGGGTAACCCGGTGGTGCCGTCTGTGTTGATAAGTCTGGGCTGCGCGCTGGTCGTGACGCTGGTAACGCCGGCCAGCAAAATGAGCCGCGAAGAGGCACTGGAGATGATCACCCGCGAACGCGAAAGCCAGCCTGAGCCGGTACCGGTGCCGTTGGGCAAACGCGCCACCGGGAGCGCACGATGAGCGGGGATTATATTGCCGTTGACTGGGGATCATCGCATCTGCGCGCCTGGTTATACCTGAACGGGCAGTGCGCGGATAGCCTGCAACTGCCTTACGGCATCAGCCGGCTGGTGGATCAAACCGCCCGTGACGTGTTCGCGCAATATATCCAGCCGTGGCGCGGTAAAAAAACTCTTCCCGTGGTAATGGCCGGTATGGTCGGCAGCGATGCAGGCTGGCAAACGGTGCCTTATCTGGCTTGCCCGGTGTCGTTACAAACACTGAGCGCGCAACTTTTTGAGGTCGCGCCGCTGGTCTGGATTGTGCCGGGCCTGAATACGCCACACAACGTCATGCGCGGTGAAGAAACGCAGTTGCTCGGCGCGATGCAGCTGGCCCCTGACACCTGTTACGTTATGCCCGGTACGCACAGCAAATGGGTGCAGGTGGCAGAGGGGGCAGTCAGCGGGTTCACCACGGCGATGACGGGCGAACTGTATCACCTGCTGATGCAGCATTCCCTGATTGGCAGAGGCTTGCCGGCACAGCAAGATGATAACCGGGCGTTTCAGGCTGGCCTGCAACGCGGGCTGGAATCGCCTGCATTAGTGAACAGGCTGTTTGAAGCGCGTGCGCGGCGGGTGCTTGGCGAACTGGCTCCGGGTTCGGTCGGCGACTGGTTGTCCGGGTTGCTGATAGGTGCGGAAGTGGTGGCAATGCGCAGTGAATTATCCGTCAGTAAGGTCACTCTGGTCGGTAGTGAGTCGCTTTGTCGTCGTTACTGGCTGGCCTGTGAACAGGCGGGCATAACGGTGAATGAAATTGCGGGTGACACCGCTTTCCAGCAGGGAATAAGGAGCATTCTTGATGCACGACGCTAAACTTTTGGTCGCGATTTTACGCGGCATTTATCCTCACGAGACCAGTGATCATGTCGGCGCACTGATTGAAGAGGGCTTCCGTTACATTGAGATCCCGCTGAACTCGCCGGACTGGCAGAAAAGTATCGCTGAAATGGTCACGCGTTACGGCGACTCGGCGTGCATCGGAGCGGGAACGGTGCTGAAGGTTGAACAGGTCGATTTTCTGGCGAATATCGGGGCAAAGCTGGTGGTGACGCCGAATACGCAGCCCAAGGTGATCCGTCGGGCTGTCGATGCCGGAATGTGGGTTTGTGCCGGTTGCGCCACCGCTACCGAAGCGTTTACCGCGCTGGAAGCCGGGGCACAATGGCTGAAGATTTTCCCCTCGGCGGCATTCGGTCCGGCGTACATTTCCTCCCTTAAGGCGGTGTTACCGCCGGAAGTCCCGGTACTGGCGGTGGGAGGCGTCACGCCGGATAATCTGGCGGAATATTTACGTGCCGGTTGTGCCGGGGCAGGGCTCGGCGGCGATCTGTACCGTGCCGGTCAGGATGTCGAAACCACCCGCCTTCAGGCACGGCGGTTTGTGGCAGCATGGCGGAGTTAAAAACCCGCGAAGCGCACGTCATCTCTTCCTAATCCCCTAACGGCTGGCGGTCCACGCCGCCCCGGTGCCCGTCCAGCGCAAGCTTAATGCGTCTCAGACGGTCTTTTGCCTGTGTTTTGTTGGCCATCGCCAGTTCGGTGGCCAGCACATCGATCATCGCCAGCATGGCGTAGCGTGAGGTACTTGGCTTAAAAATGTAGTCATTTTCCCGCACGATCAGCGGCAGAACGATGTCGGCATTGGCCGCCAGGGGTGAATCCTGCGTGGTGATGGCGATGACTTTGGCCCCGTACTGCCGGGCTATCGCCACACTCTCAATGATTTCCGGCGTGTAACCTCCCAGCGAGAGCGCAAGTACCACGTCGTTTGGCGCAACGGCTGAGCACATCATGCGCACCAGCAGGCCATCGCTCTGGCTCACCACCGGCAGGCCAAGGCGGAACAGGCGGTACTGGACTTCCTGAGCGCAAATCGTAGAGCCACCGCCCATCCCAATCGCCAGAATTTGCCGGGCATTACTGAGCCATCCGACCACTTTTTTGAGTGAATCCGGGTTAAGCGCGCGCCGGTTGATGTCCAGCACATTAATGATTGTTTCGTAGATCCCCTGAACGCCGTCCAGATCCGGCACGTCCAGAATAAAACGCTGACCTACCGCCAGTGACTGCGCGAGTTTTACTTTCAGTTCACGCACGTCTTTGCAGCCGATAGCGCGGGCAAAGCGGGTGACCGACGCCTGGCTTGTCCCGGTAAGATGCGCCATTTCTGCAATCGGCAGCGTGGAGGCGAACTGCACGTCATCCAGAATAAATTGTGCGATACGCTTTTCCGTCGCGGTAAGTTCCACAAAGCGGTCGGTGATGCAGGAAATAATGTCGATGGAGAAGGCCATTGCGCGTCTCTGAATGGGTAAGTGAATAGCCGATACTTTGTACCATAAATATGCATACAGGAGTATGGCGGCTGCCAGAAAGGGGTGTGATGAACGTCGTGTTATATTTTGGTTAAGTATCGCGTGCTGTATTCGTCTAAAAACTCCACAAATGCTTGCCTGATCCTACTGGATTTTCTTACAAGCGCTTGAATTTAAAGAGGTGAAAAGGGGATTTTGACGGGGCTGTTTATTAAGCGATTTGTGCCCTACATGATTGAAATGTATTGATAAATCGCGTGTACAACGGCGTGTCTTTTTGTTATATTATTGACCAGATCACGGACAGGGTAATTCCTCTGTGATAGGGTGCTTAACCTAAGACTTGGTTTCTCAGGACAATGACATGTTAGATTATCGCTTTCCGACAGCTATGCAGATGGTGTTTTGTATCGCTCAGTCCCAAAAGGCTGAACAGCGGTGCACCAGTGCGATTTTAGCAACGGGTCTGGAAGCCAACTCCAGTTTTATCCGCAAACTGATGGTGCCGCTGACGCAGCACGGCATTATTGTTTCCACCCTCGGTCGCACCGGCTCGATCACCTTGGGTCGTCCGGCAGAAGAAATCACACTTCGTGATATTTATTGCGCGGTGATAGAAGATAAGCGTCTGTGGGCCGCACGTCCTGACGTTCCTGCCCGTTGTGTTGTCAGCGCCAATGCTTGTACGTATTTCAAAAATATCGTTAACGAAGCAGAAGAAGCTTCCTTCCAGGTTCTGGAGCGCCACACGGTCGCAGATGCTCTGGCGGAATTCGAGCGTGGTGGCAAATACAAATGCACCAAGGACTTAGCTGCTGAATACTCAGAAGGTTCGGTCTGCTCTAAATAGCGTTCAACGTTTCCTTCCGGGAAACCTTAAAAAAGCACATAAAAAAAGCCGGGATATTCTCCCGGCTTTTTGCATTCTGATTTTCAGATCAGGCAGTTTGTGTTTCCACGACGACTTTCTTACGCGTCACCAGCTTACGCAGGGCCACATAGAATACAGGCGTCAGGAACAGCCCGAACAGCGTTACGCCCAGCATACCGGAGAACACGGTAATCCCCGTCACTCCGCGTACTTCCGCGCCGGCGCCGTGTCCCAGGATCAGCGGTATGGTCCCCGCGATAAACGCAATTGATGTCATCACGATAGGTCGCAGACGAAGACGACATGCTTCCAGAGCCGATTCAATAATCCCTTTACCCTGCATTTCCAGCTCGCGGGCAAATTCAACGATAAGAATCGCGTTTTTACAGGCAAGTCCCATCAGCACCACCAGCCCGACCTGCACGAACACGTTGTTATCGCCACCGGTCAGCCAGACGCCGAACAGCGCAGACAGCATGGTCATCGGAACAATCAGAATGACCGCCAGCGGCAGCGTCCAGCTTTCATACAAGGCCGCCAGCACCAGGAACGCCAGCAATACCGACATCGGGAATACGATCAGCGCCGCGTTACCTTGTGTCGATTGCTGATAACTCAGGTCAGTCCATTCGATATTCATCCCGTTCGGCAGCAGATTTTTAGACATTGCAGTCAGCTCCGTCATCGCCTGCGCAGAAGACAGCACGCGCGGATCAGCATCGCCAATCAGGTCTGCCGCCGGGTAACCGTTATAGCGGATAACCGGATCAGGCCCGTACGTGGTGGTGATATTCAGCATGCTGCCAATCGGCACCATCTCGCCTTTATCGTTACGTGTGCGCAAATTGGCGATATCTTCCACGCTGTCACGGAACTGGCCATCGGCCTGCGCCATGACTTTCCAGGTACGACCAAAACGGTTGAAGTCATTGATATACGACGACCCGAGATAAACCTGCAACGTACTGAACAGGTCATCAAGGGACACGCCCTGAGCTTTGGCCTTATCGCGGTCGATATGCGCATCCAGTTGAGGCACGTTAGCCTGATAAGAGGAAATCGGATAACCCATGCCAGGCGTCTGCATAATGGCACCAGACATGGTATTGATCGCCGTCTGCAACGCACCGTAGCCTAGCCCTGCACGATCCTGCACATACAGGGAATAACCCGAACCCTGACCCAATCCGAGAATTGGCGGTGGCATAATCGAGAAGGCAAATCCTTCCTGAATCTGCGAGATTTTGGCATTAATTTCCGCGTTGATCTCTGCCGCCGTGCGGGTACGTTCGCTCAGGGGTTTAAGGGCGAAGAACACCGTGCCGGTATTTGGCGTATTGGTGAACTGCAACGCATTCAGTCCCGGGAAAGCGACCGCATCAATCACCCCGTCGGTACTCAGTCCCATGGCACTGATTTTGCGGATCACCGCATCAGTACGGGAAAGCGACGCCCCTTCAGGCATCTTCACACCGGCGATCAGATACAGTTTATCCTGCGTCGGAATAAAGCCGCCCGGCACCGCTTTGAACATAAATGCCGCGCCGCATAACAGCAGAACATAAACACCAAATACAGCACCACGACGGCCGAGCGTTTTCGACACCGCACTCTGATAACGATGAGAACTGGCATTAAAGAAACGGTTGAACGGACGGAAAATCCAGCCGAACAGACGGTCGATCAAACGAGAAGGCAAGTCTTTCGGCGCGCCATGCGGTTTGAGCAACAGTGCAGCCAGCGCGGGGGAGAGCGTCAGCGAGTTAATGGCGGAAATCACGGTAGAAATCGCGATAGTCACTGCAAACTGCTTGTAGAACTGACCGGTTACGCCGGACAGAAACGCCATCGGCACAAACACCGCACACAGCACCAGCGCAATCGCAATGATCGGCCCGGAAACTTCCCGCATTGCCTGATGCGCGGCCTCTCTCGGGGCGAGTCCTTCCTCGATATTTCGCTCGACGTTTTCCACCACCACAATGGCGTCATCAACGACTATCCCTATCGCCAGTACCAGCCCGAACAGGCTTAACGTATTGAGCGAGAATCCCAGTAAATACAGAATACTGAATGTCCCGATGACTGAAATCGGCACTGCCAGTAACGGAATGATCGACGCACGCCAGGTTTGCAGGAACAGGATAACCACCAGCACTACCAGTACCACGGCTTCGAGCAGCGTATGAACAACGGCACTGATCGAATCACGCACAAACACCGTCGGGTCGTACGGCGCACGCCAGGTCATGCCCTCCGGGAAGCGGGTCGACAGTTCAGTCATCTTGGCACGCACCGCATCCGACAAATCAATGGCGTTAGCCCCCGGCGACTGGAAGATACCAATACCCACGGCATCTTTATTATTCAATTGGGAACGAAGCGCATAACTGCCGGAACCCATTTCGATACGCGCGACATCCCGCAGACGAACAATTTCACCATTATCACCACTTTTCAGGATGATTTTGCCGAACTCGTCTTCGTCTTTAAGCCGTCCCTGCGCATTAATGGACAGCAGATAATCGCTGTCTTTTGGCATCGGCTCTGCACCAAGCTGACCGGCTGAAACCTGCACGTTCTGCTCCTGCATGGCTTTCACCACATCAGAAGCCGTCAGGCCACGGGCCGCAACTTTGTTCGGATCCAGCCAGACGCGCATGGCATATTCACCCGCACCAAAAATCTGGATCTGCCCGACACCCGGCAACCGCGCCAGCTCATCTTTCACTTTCAGCGTGGCATAGTTGCTCAGATACAGAGAATCATATTTGCCGGAAGGTGACACCAGATGCACCACCAGCGTTAACGTTGGCGATTGTTTCTGAGTGGTCACCCCCTGACGGCGTACATCTTCCGGCAGACGCGCTTCCGCCTGCGCCACACGGTTTTGCACCTGAACCTGCGCCTGATCCGGATCGGTACCCGGACGGAAAGTGACGGTCGTGACCAGCACGCCATCCGAACCAGCGACAGATTTCATGTACACCATGTTTTCCACGCCGTTAATGGCTTCTTCCAGCGGCGTCGCCACGGTTTCAGCAATCACTTTCGGGTTGGCACCCGGATATTCGGCGCGTACCTGCACGCTTGGCGGCACGACGTTAGGATATTCACTGACCGGCAGCAAAGGGATCGCAATAGCCCCGGTGACCAAAATCAAAATCGACAAAACAGCCGCAAAAATAGGCCGGTCGATGAAAAAACGGGAAAAGTCCATGAGTCAGGATTCTCTTTTATTGAACGGCAGCAGGGGAAGGCGCGGCAACATTGGCGGCCATGCTGACGGTTTTGGCATTCACCGGCATTCCCGGCATAAAGACTTTTTGCACGCCATCAATGATGACGCGATCACCGGCTTCCAGACCTTTTTGCACAATCCGCAATCCGCCGGACATCCTGCCGACTTCCACATCGCGACGCTGGGCTTTACCGTCTTTATCGACCACATACACAAACTTGCGGTCCTGATCGGTCAGCACGGCTTTATCATCCACCAGCATGGCGCTGAACTGCGCGCTGCCCGGCATCTGAACGCGGGCAAATAATCCCGGCGTAAAAGTACGGTCGCGGTTATCGAGCAGGGCACGCATACGGATGGTGCCGGTGCCGGAATTGAGCTGGTTATCGGTGAAATCCACCACACCCTGATGCGGATAACCGTCTTCACCGACTAAGCCCACGTGAACGGGCAGACGATTTTGCGGGTTGTCATTGAATTTACCGTCGCGGGCCAGCGCCTGATAACGCAGGAAAGTGCCTTCATCTACGTCGAAATAGACATAAACGGTATCGAGCGAAACCAGCGTGGTCAGCACACTGGCGCTGTCTCCGGCGGTCACCAGATTTCCTGAAGTGATCATCGCGCGGCTGGCGCGGCCATCAATGGGGGAAGTTACGCGGGTGAAATCAAGATTAAGCTGCGCCATATCCAGCTGTGCCTGAGCGGCCAGCACATCTGACTGCGCCTGAGAGGCTGCGGAACGGCGCTGCTCGGCGATTTCTTTTGATACCGCCTGGGTGCCCATCAGCGCTTCGGTACGCGCCGATTCACTTCTCGCCAGACCGGCCTGATTACGCGCACGGACCAGTTCTGCCTGAGCCTGTTCCTGTGCAGCGCGGTAAGTGCGGTCATCAATGGTGAATAACACCTGACCTTTTTTCACTTCCTGACCTTCCTGATAATTCACCTTATCGATGTAACCGGACACCCGAGGGCGCAGTTGCACACTTTGTACCGCTTCCACGCGTCCGTTAAACGCATCCCACTGGCTGATAGATTTAATCAAAACATCTGCGGCACTGACCTGCGGGGCAGGTGGAGCCGAATTTTGTGCCACGCTGTTATCACACCCGGCAAGCAGGGCAACCATCAGCGCGATCCCTGAAAGGCGCAACGTCAAATGCGAGCCATCGAAGCGGCCGCGTGCAACAACCTGTGATTTTTGCAGGTTAATCATTATTTTTATTTCCAGTGAGTAAGTGCTGCCAGGCAATACACGGCCTGTCCGCCGGGTAACGTCCTTTGCCTGATCTGACTTTTTTGGGACTTGTGCCGTTCATCAGCACAATAATGTATCAAATATTGATACAATTGATTCGAGGGGATTGTAGGGATGCGCCTACTAAAGTGCAAGAATTACTGTTACACTTTCTGTGCTATTTTACAGAATGTTTACTTCGGGGTGAGTGACTATCCGGTAATGGCAAATTAAATGCAATAGTAAAACTTGCATTTAAACGAAAACTAGGTCAGTTTATAAAAAGACGAGTCGCCCTCGGGGCGCACAAACAAAAAAATAAGCAGGAGATTGCCCATGAGAACCGAGGATTTCATTCACGACCTGATCGACTGGATCGATCACAATCTGGAAGAGCGACTGGATATTAAAACCGTTGCCAAACGTGCAGGCTATTCGCGCTGGTATCTCCAGCGGATGTTCAAAGAGCACACCGGGTTACCGATGGGCGAATTCATTCGTGAGAAAAAACTGAAGAAATCGGCTGATATGCTGGCCAGCAGCGGTGAGCCGATTGTCAGCGTGGCGATTTCGCTGGGTTTTGACTCCCAACAATCTTTCACCCGTAGCTTCAAACGTCAGTTCGGTCAGACGCCTGGTGACTGGCGCCGCGGTCTGAATATGTCTGCGGAATGTCAGGGCTGCCTGCACTGATTCTTCTCTCCACTTACTCCCGGTAAGTGTGTACCGCTGGCCCGGCTTCCTGCCGGGCAGTGAACTCTGTTTATCTCTTAGATCATCATCTCTCAGTTATCCCCACCATGCTTTCCGTCGCCCTTATCTGTGATTTTCACCTCACTTTATGATGAATATATCAGGCATCCGCGCTGCGGTATTTCTGAGGACGTGATCAACCCAACAAAAAACGACATCAAAGTTCAGCTAAATTGAAATGACGTTTCATTTTGTTGAGTTGAGTGAATTTTCTCGTTAAACTCCTTTCATGACTCAGGAGCCGGGCACAGCCCGACAACCAAAAATCCTACGGAAAAGCGCATTCGCCTCCGTTTTATGAAAAGGAAACATCATGATTCTGGATAATTTTTCTCTGAAGGGAAAAGTCGCGGTCGTCACCGGCTGTGATACCGGTTTGGGGCAAGGTATGGCCATTGGCCTTGCTGAAGCAGGGTGTGACATTGTCGGCATCAATATTGTCGAACCTACTGAAACCATCGAACGTGTCGGCGCGACAGGGCGTCGTTTCCTGAGCCTGACAGCCGATCTTAGCGATACTAAAGTGATCCCGGCGCTGCTTGAACGTGCGGTGGCGGAAATGGGCCATATCGACATTCTGGTCAATAATGCCGGCATTATTCGTCGTGAAGACGCCATTGAGTTCAGCGAAAAGAACTGGGATGACGTCATGAACCTGAACATCAAATCTGTCTTCTTCATGTCACAGGCGGTGGCAAAACAATTCATCGCGCAGGGCTCCGGCGGCAAAATCATTAACATTGCATCGATGCTTTCTTATCAGGGCGGCATCCGCGTCCCTTCCTACACCGCATCGAAAAGTGCCGTGATGGGCGTCACCCGTCTGCTGGCGAACGAATGGGCGAAACACAATATCAATGTGAACGCCATTGCCCCGGGCTACATGGCCACCAACAACACCCAGCAACTTCGTGCCGATGAAGCGCGAAGCGAAGAAATCCTGGGGCGTATTCCTGCAGGTCGCTGGGGTTTGCCATCTGATCTGATGGGACCGGTTGTTTTCCTGTCTTCTCCGGCATCCGACTATATTAATGGCTACACGATTGCCGTTGACGGCGGCTGGCTGGCTCGTTAATTACGCCAATTATTGCTCAATAATCACCGACAGCGGCGGGTCACACCGCTGCCCAAAGAGGAAATCTCATGAAAATTGCATTGATGATGGAAAACAGTCAGGCCGCTAAAAACGCGATTATCCTGAAAGAACTGAACGCAGTGGCATCTGAGAAAGAATATCCGGTGTACAACGTGGGCATGTCTGATGAGCAGGATCACCATCTGACTTACATCCATCTGGGCATCATGGCCAGCATTTTACTCAACTCCAAAGCGGTTGATTTTGTCGTGGCTGGCTGCGGCACCGGACAGGGCGCGCTGATGTCACTGAACATTCATCCGGGCGTTAACTGCGGTTACTGTATTGATCCGGCAGATGCTTTCCTGTTCGCGCAAATCAATAATGGCAACGCATTGTCACTGCCATTCGCCAAAGGTTTTGGCTGGGGCGCAGAACTCAACGTGCGTTTCATCTTCGAGAAAGCCTTTACCGGCGAGAAAGGCCAGGGTTATCCGGCTGACCGTAAAGAACCTCAGGTACGCAACGCCGGTATTCTGAACCAGGTGAAAGCCGCGGTAGTGAAAGAAAACTATCTCGATACGCTGCGTGCCATCGATCCGGAACTGGTGAAAACCGCCGTGACCGGTGAACGTTTCCAGAAATGTTTCTTCGAGAACTGTCAGAACAAAGAGATCGAAACCTTCGTGCGTGAAATCCTCGCGTAAGATTTCGTTTTCTTGATGACAAAAAAAACCGGTGCCCATGTGGCACCGGTTTTTTATGCAGCTCTATTCGTTTAACCCTAAATATTTTGAGTTGTATCAAGGCGGCAACTGAGCGAATCCCCGGGAGCTTACTAAAGTAAGTGACGGGGTGAGTCAAGGCAGCCAACGCAGAGACGGCTCAAAAGATGACGGGTTACAGAAAATCCATTCTTTGGGGGGTGAAGGTATCTAACAACACCCCTTTCTCCAGACACACGCAGCCGTGCATGATGTACGGTTTTTTGTATAACGTGTCGCCCGCGTTCACTTCGTGAGTTTCCTCGCCGATAGTGAATTTAAAGCGACCGGAAAGCACGTACGTCAGTTGCTCATGCACATGGTTATGCATCGGCCCGACTGCGCCTTCCTCAAAATATACTTCGACGGCCATCATGCTGCCGTTATGTGCCAGAACGCGACGGCTTACACCGTCACCTAAATCCTGTAAGGGGATCTCTTTTTTAAATACAAACATCGGTTAGTCCTTTCTTAACGAGCTGAGCAGGGCATCCGGAATTTCTGCCAGATACAGCGCCGGCAGGCCTTCGTAATCGGTGGTAAAGAGCACGTGACGATCGTCTGGCGAGAAAGAAGGGTGCGGATGCGTCACCTGACGGTCGCCATCCAGCACACGCCATGAACTGTTATGGGCGGCAAGCGGGGCATGCTGACGGGTACGGGCGTCGAAAATATACAGCCATGGATCGTTTTCAATCGTATGGCTGGCGGTATCTTTCACATCAACCGGCGTGCCGGAACCGTCACCGACCAGCAGCGTTCCGTTTTCATTACTCATCAGATGCGAACACGCAGGCATGGTCATCAGGCAAATATCTTCGCCGGTTTGCGGATCAAAACGGCGGATATGGCGGTCGTGCTGGCCTTTCAGATAAGACACATACATCAGCGCGGAGCCGTCCGGTACCCAGAATTCGTGCGTACAGCTTTCACCCGGCGCATGTTCCTTCACCTTGCGCACATTGCTGCCATCCTCATTCACCAGCCACATGCGGGCATCCACCAGATCGTGCGGCCCTTCATGACAGAATGCGACGGTATGGTCGTCAAAGGGACGATAAATCGGATGCCCGAGCCATTCATTCTTTTCATGTATCACGCGGGACTTGCCGTTGATGAGATCGACACGCAACAGGCGGCAGCGGGGATTACTATGATAAAACTCCTGGAAGATTTTCCAGTCAGACAGCGGCGTCCAGTCTTTACGACTGATTTCAATGCCCACCAGACTGGTGCATTCGCTGTTCGCCACCCAGGTGCCGTATCCGACCCAATCTTCCGGCACGGTATAGACTGTTTTCTCGCTGAATTCGTCCAGTTTTACGCACTGTAAACTGCGCTCATTTTTCACGTAATACAGACACTGATCGTCTGGCGACAGGAAGCCACCGAAGGTATTGTCACCTTTGCCTTCCGTCAGCTGAACCGCCTTTTGCGTCTGCAGATCCAGCAGATAATAGTTGCGGTTACCTTCAAACTCACCAGCAAACAACAGCTTGCCGCCGTCACGGGTAAAGCATTTCTGATAGAAATAGTTGCGATGGCAAAGCACATCGGGCGGGGTCAGACGCGTCACGCGCGCGCCGGTCTGTGCGTCCTGAACCGTGTGAAAATTGAATTGAATCTGAGAACCTTTAGCCATGATTCACCTCATAAGTGGCAATAAAATCAGCCGTGTGTGGGCTTTTGTTTATTAATTGAAATGCAATTTCATTAAATTGAAAACACATTACCACTTACCGTTGCACACTGGCGGCGGTCGCTGCCGAAAATGCAACATTGATCACATTTTTCCCTTCTGTAAAAAACATTCTATAATGTCATGGTTTCGTAAATAACAATTGATACCCAAAATAGATTAAGGGTGCTGAACACATACCTCACGCTTTACACAGTGAAGTTATTTTAGAAAAGGGATGTACATGATTAGATTAAGAAAGAAACGCGTTAAACCGATGCAAATCAACGACATTACTATCATTGACGATTCCAAGCTCAAGAAGGCGATCACCGCAGCTGCGTTAGGTAACGCGATGGAGTGGTTCGACTTCGGTGTATACGGCTTTGTCGCTTTTGCACTGGGTCAGGTCTTCTTCCCGGGCGCCGATCCGGGCATTCAGATGATTGCCGCACTGGCTACCTTCTCCGTTCCGTTCCTCGTCAGGCCTCTGGGCGGCCTGTTCTTTGGTGCGTTGGGTGATAAGTTTGGCCGTCAGAAAGTATTATCCGTCACCATCATTATCATGTCGGTGAGTACCTTCTGTATCGGTTTGATCCCCGGTTACGCCACCATCGGTATCTGGGCTCCGATTTTGCTGTTACTGGCTAAACTGGCACAAGGCTTCTCGGTCGGGGGCGAATACACCGGCGCAGCGATTTTCGTTGCCGAATATTCTCCTGACAGAAAACGTGGCTTCCTCGGCAGCTGGCTGGACTTCGGCTCTATCGCCGGTTTTATCCTCGGCGCGGGCGTGGTGGTATTGATTTCCAGCATTGTCGGTGAAACCAACTTCCTCGAATGGGGCTGGCGTATTCCGTTCTTCATCGCCGCACCGCTTGGCCTGATCGGTATCTACCTGCGTCACGCACTGGAAGAGACCCCGACGTTCCAGCAGCACGTCGATAAAATCGACAGCGATTCCCGTAAGGACATTGCAGAGCCGCCGAAAGTCTCTTTCCGTGAAATTCTGACCAAGCAGTGGAAACCGCTGATCGTCTGCGTCGGGATGGTGATTGCGACTAACGTCACTTACTACATGTTGCTGACGTACATGCCGAGCTACCTGTCTCACAGCCTGCATTACTCAGAAGACCACGGCGTGCTGATTATCATCGCCATCATGGTCGGTATGCTGTTTGTACAGCCGTTCATGGGCTTGCTGAGTGACCGCTTTGGCCGTAAGCCGTTTGTTCTGATCGGCAGCGTGGGTCTGTTCATTCTGGCTATCCCGTGCTTCATTCTGATTAACAGCGGTGTTGTCGGGCTGATTTTCGCCGGACTTCTGATCCTCGCGGTATTGCTGAACTGCTTCATCGGCGTCATGGCATCGACCTTGCCGGCGATGTTCCCGACGCACATCCGCTACAGCGCGCTGGCGATCGCTTTCAACATCTCCGTGCTGATTGCCGGTCTGACACCGACCATCGCCGCCTGGCTGGTCGAAGCCACCGGCAACTTGTATATGCCTGCTTACTACCTGATGGTGGTGGCAATCATCGGCCTGGTGACCGGTATCTTCATGAAAGAAACCGCTAACCGTCCGCTGAAAGGTGCGACGCCAGCCGCGTCGGATCGCGCAGAAGCGAAAGAAATCCTTCAGGAACATCACGACAATATCGAACAGAAAATCGAAGATATTGACGCGCAGATTGTTGAACTTGAAGCTAAAAGAAAGAACCTGATTGCGCAGCATCCTGATATTGACTGATCATAATCCCGCGTAATCTCAAAGCCGGTCACCTCGCTGACCGGTTTTTTTTTGCTCCGCGCCGCATTTTTTCCATTCCTGCTCCATACTTCATTTCCCGGTCATCTGAATGGAAAGCCTGTATGCAGAATCCTACGTTGTTTCAGTTCTTTCACTGGTATTACCCGGACGGAGGACAACTCTGGCCGGAAGTCGCCGAAAAGGCCGCATGGCTGGCAGAAACCGGTATCACCGCCGCGTGGCTCCCGCCTGCCTATAAAGGGGATTCCGGCGGTTACTCGGTTGGTTATGACACCTACGATTTATTCGATTTGGGTGAGTTTGACCAGAAGGGAAGCCGCGCAACAAAATACGGCGACAAAGAGGGGTTACTCGCCGCCATCGACGCGCTGAAATCTAACGGAATGGGCGTGATCCTCGATGTGGTGCTCAATCATAAAATGGGTGCGGATGAGAAAGAGCGCGTGCAGGTAAACCGCGTCAATATCGATAATCGTGAAGAAATCAGTGACGACATCATTGAGGCCGATGCCTGGACGCGCTTTATATTCGCTGCCCGCAACGGCCAGTATTCGAAATTCATCTGGGATTTTCACTGCTTCAGCGGCGTCGATCATATCGAAAATCCTGACGAGAATGGCATCTTCAAAATCATCAATGATTACACCGGCGGCGGCTGGAACGATCAGGTCGATGACGAATTCGGTAACTACGATTATCTGATGGGCGCCAATGTCGATTTTCGCAACAACGCGGTCAGCGAAGAGCTTAAATACTGGGCACGCTGGCTTCTTGAACAGACCGGCTGCACCGGATTCCGTCTGGATGCGGTTAAGCACATACCGGCATGGTTTTATAAAGACTGGATCGATCATGTCCAGAATGAGGCTGAAGAACCGATTTATATCGTGGCTGAATACTGGTCGCACGATGTGCCGACGCTGCAAAATTATATTGAGCAGGTCGAAGGCAAAACCATGCTTTTCGATGCGCCGTTGCAGCTGAATTTTCATCACGCTTCAAAGCAAGGCGCAGATTACAACCTGAGCCAGATTTTCGACAATACGCTGGTAGCAGCCGATCCGGCACATGCCGTCACGCTGGTGGCAAACCACGATACTCAGCCGTTGCAGTCACTGGAAGCGCCTATTGAACCCTGGTTCAAACCGCTGGCCTATGCGCTGATTTTGCTGCGTGAACAGGGCGTGCCGATCGTCTTTTATCCGGACTTGTGCGGCGCGAATTACGAAGATGAAGGCGATGACGGCAACAGTTACACCATCGACATGCCGGTGATCCCTGGGCTGGAAACCTTAATTAAAGCGCGGCAAACCCACGCATGGGGCGTTCAGACCGATTATTTTGATCACCCGAACTGTCTGGCCTTCAGCCGCAGCGGTACCGCCGAGCATCCGGGCTGTGTCGTCGTGATGTCAAACAGTGAAGCCGGGGAAAAAGCCATCGAAATGGGTGATAATTTCGGCCATAAAAAATGGCATGACCTGCTGGGTAACCGCGAAGAGATCATCGAAACTGACGAAAAAGGCTCGGCAGTATTCTTCTGCGCCGGGGGCAGTGTCAGTGTCTGGGTGCTGACAGAATAAGTACCCGGGCGGCTTGCTTATCAAAAGCAGCCCGCCCGCAATAACTAACGGAAGCCGAAAGCGATCAGCAGAGAATACATTGCCAGCAGCAAAATGAAGGCTACAACACCCACCACTCCTGAGGCTTTTTTCATACACTCCCAGGGGAAAATCACTAAAATAATCATCGCGTTTAGTGGAACGCCATACCACTTCCAGTGTTTTGGCGCCATCATCCATAGCACGCAAAAACTGCTGGCACTGAGTACCGCGTAATTGGTGACGGCCATAGCCAGGTTTCCCGCTTCAGGCTTAAACATCGTGAAAAAGCCCAACATTATCTTCACGATAATACCGACCGACAGCAGCGAGAACGCGCACACCGTGCCACACAATATTCGCGGCCACTGACGGAGTTTTTGTTCAAGAAAACTGTAGCCGTGAATATACAAGCCAATGATGGCAATGAGTATGATGCGTGACCGCCAGGGATGCGGATGTTCGCTTGTCGCCAGCATGATGAGCAACAGCCAGAAGCCCGTCAGAAATACCGTTCCCCAGCGCAAAACCACTCGGGTTTCAGACAACGTTTTCAGTAAAACTGAATTTAAACGCGGCAACAGTGCAGGATAATAAGTCCTGATGTCTCTGAGCTTGTCGTGCAGCGATGTCATAAAATCTGGCACCAGTCTGGCCCACCACGGCAACGTAGCGCCTTCAACGGTCAGAAGTCTCAGGCGCAAACGGTTAAGCGCTGAATTCTGATACTCCCGTTCCATGAGCGACCAGTAATAGTTTGCACCGGTCATTTCAACCTGATGCTGAAGTGCCGCCAGCCGGTGTAGGGAAATACCTTCCGGCTGATAATGATCAATATCCCACCCCATGACCTCTGAAACACGAATAAGCAGGGCCGAATACAGTCCCTCGCGCTCACTCAGTTGCGCAGCCAGTTCCTGACTGAATACTTCCCGCAGACGCAGATTTTGTAAAAGCCCGCCGGATAGCACGGATTTCAGCAGGCTCAGGCCTTCGGTTTCATCGTCCATCATGACATCAATGATTTCTGTCACCGGCTTTAACGCCTCTAATTCCTGCTCCAGCGCATCATCAATATCTGGCGTGAGCTCTTTTAAAGGCTCAATGTGAACCGGCGTCGGTAAGGTGAAAGAAGGGGATTCATCGACAATCTCCGTGACAACGTCACTCTGCAAAGAGCGCGCCGCATAACCCTTCGCCTGCTCGAACGCCTCCCTCAGCCCCTGATAGCCTTCCGGATCTTGATCTGGCCGCGTGGTTTTCAATTTCCGGGCGTAAGCGCGTTTGATAATACTCAGATCATCAGTAGGTTCGATGTCTAAGGCTGACCAGAAGTGAGGGTTGTTCATGCCACCGCCCAGGTCACTAGCCACGAATAGAGGAATAACATCACGGCACAAATGACAATGCGCCATATCACCCCCGTTTTTTTTGCCTGCTGCCAGGGGAATGTGACAAATGCGGTCAGGCTATTGCTGATAAGGTTGTACCAGCGCCAGTATCGCGGACAAATTGCCCATATGAGGAAAAGTACGAAAGCGGTAAGCATGCCAAAAAGTGCAGGACCACGGCCCGGGTCGTCGTACATAAAATGCAGTTGCCCATAAAGGCCGCTGAAAATTTTAGCAAACACGCCCAAAATGAGAAGCGAAAGCAGAGTTTCGTATATCGCCACAACGTGCTGAGAATGTCTGAATTTGCGCTGTAGCTCGCTTTTACACCACGTACTGACAAGGATAACGCAAATAATAATCGACATATCGCGCAGCGGATGTTCGTCGTGGCGAATTCCAATAGCGATCGCCATTCCCCAGAACACGATAAAAAATGCTGTACTCCAGTCCAGTTCTAAACGCAGCCCGGATAATGTTTTAAGTAGCTGAGGATTTACTCGCTCCAGCAAGACAGGATGGTACGCGCTGATTTCCTCTACAGTCTGTCGTAGCTTGCCGACATAACCGGGAATTAACCTTGCCATAAAAGCCAGCTTTTTGCCCTCAACGCTCAAAAGCTCAAATCGTTCATGTTCCTGCATGGACTTCTCGGATTTATTTACGAGGGAGTCCCAGTATTGCGAAGCCTCTGTGTTCTCAGTCTGCGCGTAAATCGCCCATAACTGGTCAGCTGAAATCCCTTCAGGTCTGAAATTCTCGATTTCCCATCCCATCATGGCAGCCACATTGATTAACATTGAACGGGTAACGCCTTTACGTTTACCCAATTCTTCTGCCAAAAAATGGCTGAACATTTCGCGGGCGTGAATATTTTCCAGCGGACCCTCAGACAAACAGGTGTACAGCCTTTCAAAACCGGCGGTGACATCGGCTAGCAACAAAGTCACAATTTCATCGACCTGATTGAGGACCTGCTGTTGTGAAACCGGCTCATTGTATTCAGCCTTCACCACGTCGATGAAAGCACGGTCTTGGGGAGGATTTAAATCCCAGGAATGGGAAATATCCTTCGCCTGCTCGAACGCCTCCCTCAGCCGCTGATAGCCTACCGGATCTTGATCTGGCCGCGTGGTTTTCAATTTCCGGGCGTAAGCGCGTTTGATGATGCTCAGATCATCAGTAGGTTCGATGTCTAAGACTGACCAGATGCCCATCCGTTTACTCCCATTCCCTGCGCAGATACGCGATCAGTTCCTCGATTTCCTTGCGGGCTGCTGCGATCTGGCGGGCATCCTGCGTATCAAGAATTCGTTCAAAATGGTACAGGTGATCGGCAATATACTGTCGCTGTTCACCAAGGCTCTGCTCATAATACGCATTCGCTTCGGTCACCAGTTGCCGGTTAACCAGTTGTTCACGCGGATGCTGTTTGATGGCATCGAGTTTTCGCAAGCTTTCAGTAATTTGCTCGGGTGTCAGGCTGCCCGGCGCTTTTTCTATGACCAGTTTTTCGCTCAGGCCCGTTCTGTTGATCTTGCACTCCACCTCCAGAATACCATCCAGAGTGTAAGTGAAACGGACGTCAGCGCTGGCCTCACCGGCAGGGAGAGGAGGAACATCAACTCTGAGCATGCCGAGCAGTACGTTATCGGAAACAAGCCGGGACTCTCCCTGATAAACGCAGATATCCAGATGTTTCTGTTGGTCAAACACCGTCATGATGGTTTCGACCCGGCTCACTGGCACAAAACTGTTGCGCTCGATCAGCGGCAGGAAATGGCCATCTTCATAACCTTCGCCCTTGCGACGCGAAGTAGCGATACCGAGTGTAAATGGCATCACGTCAGTGAGAACAATATCGTCGAGTGCCTGATCCTGAAGCACCAGTCCGGCCTGAATACCGGCCCCGATTGCAATGGCTTCATCGGGTTGCAACTCACAGCGTGGGAAGCGCCCGAACAGACGAGCTACCGCCTGACGTACCAGCGGCATCCTCGTGGCACCACCAACCAGCACGATGTGATCCATTTCATCGGCCGAGAATCTGGCATCACGCAGTGCCTGCATAACCGGCTTTTTCATCCGCTCCAGCGTGCTTTCGCAGCACTGCAACAGAATGTCGGTAGTGAGGTTCCAGCTAAGAGTTTCACCCTGCCACTGGTATTGCAGCGTGGTGCTCTCTTCAGTCGTCAGCTGGCACTTGGCTTTTTCAGCCAGTGTCAGTAATTGTCCGAACAATGCGGTATTTTCTTTATCCAGACGGGGATATTGGCTCAACATCCAGCTGGCAAGACTGCGCGTGAAATCATCACCGCCAAGGAAGACATCGCCGCTGCTGGCGCGGACTTCAATCACGCCTTCAAACATATCGATGATCGAGACATCAAAAGTGCCGCCGCCCAGGTCAAACACCAGAAATTTATGTTCCTGCTGATTTGCCAGTCCGTAAGCCAGCGATGCGGCGGTCGGCTCGTTGAGCAAACGTTCAACATGCAGCCCTGCGAGCTCACCCGCAGCCCTGACCGCGTTACGCTGTACATCGTTGAAGTAAGCAGGGACGGTGATGATGGCGCGGTCACACTTGCAGCCACAGTGCTGTTCCACGTCTGCTTTCAGGCTACGCAGAAGCAGGGCGGACAGTTCTTCAGCACGAAAATGCTGGTTACCCAGTCGGAATGAATGATCCGTTCCCATGAAACGTTTAAAACTGGCGAGGGTAAGTTCCGGATGAGTAAATAAGCGTGCATGTGCGGGGGCCCCCACCAGCATATGCCCGTCATCGTCTATCCCGACCACCGAAGGGGTCAGATTTTTTCCATAGACATTGGGAACCAGCAGAGACTGACCGTCCTGCCAAATCGAAACAGCACAGTTTGAAGTACCTAAATCTATCCCTATCAACATCCGTATGCCCCCTGAGACAGTCGGAGAAACAACCGTGAGAATTTTGATCGGCTGAATGCAGAAAATATAGTGAACATTCTAGCGTTACTGCTTTGATGTTCCGATAAAATTTTTGAATTTTGTTTAATCAGATTAAGCGGCAGGCGAAGCGAGTCATTAACCACCCCTCATGGGATTATCTTTATCCGAGGTTATTACAGAAAAGGAGTATCCGTAAGATAAAATTCACTCATTGAACAGGGAACTTTAAAATCAACAGTTTTTATGGTGTAAAAGTAGACTCGAAAAATGTTGAGCACAGCTCGTAACTGAGTAATATCAGCCGCAAGCCTGCAAGAGGATAACAGGCGCTATTTATTATCTTAATAAGCTGAAGCCCGTCATGTTAAATATTATTTTTGATGATCCGAATGCAGCATATCGTTATGGTATGGAGAATTTCCTTACGCAGATATTTTCACTGGAAAAGAAAATTCCTGTACAGATATCTGATCTGACTGAAGAAAACATTCCTGCTGCGAACATTATCGTTAAAAGATTCAGCGCTGGCGAAAGTACTATTTGCCAGCCACTATTTCAGCAACGCACTCCGCACAGTCTGATTATTGCCGTGTACGACTGCCGGACAGTGCCGTTCATGACAGACCTGCCATTGTGTATTACTAACATTATTTTTATTAACCGTAAAAGTTCTCTGGAACACATCAGAAAACGGGTGATCAGCGGCTGGGCGAACCACACGACAGGCAGTCCTGACCAGTTGCCACGTGATTGTGCCAACTGCAGGCAACCAGAGTTGTCTGCAAAAGAGGCCAGAGTTGCAACGCTGATCCACGCGGGTAATGATGTGGGGCATATTGCCAGAAAATTGCAGATAGCGGAGAAGTCCGTCAGCGTGCATAAAAGAAAGATAATGGCGAAATTCAATCTGCTATCAGATTCGGAATTACTCAGCTGTCTGAAGTTAATTAAAAACAAAATATTCTGAGATGATGCCTGAAAAAGCCGGAAGAAACCTTCCGGCCAGCAGACACATATTGCTCAACTTACACTGTCAGACTTACATTGCTAAAAAACCATCAGGCAATAGTGACTTTCTTATCCAGATAAACATCCTGCACGGCGTTTATTAACGCAACACCTTCTTTCATAGATTTCTTAAAGGCCTTACGCCCCAGAATCAGACCCATGCCACCAGCACGTTTATTGATAACTGCCGTACGGACCGATTCCTGGATATCATTTTCCCCGGCTGCACCGCCGGAATTAATTAAACCTGCACGCCCCATATAACAGTTAGCCAGCTGATAACGTACCAGATCGATGGGGTGATCGGTGGTCAGTTTCGAATACACGCGCTCATCGGTATAACCGAATTTCACCGCGGTATAGCCGCCGTTATTTTCCGCCATTTTCTGTTTCACGATATCCGCGCCAATGGTCGCAGCCAGATGGTTGGCTTGTCCGGTCAAATCGGCGCTGGAATGATAATCCTTGCCGTCTTTCACAAACGCCGGATTACGCAGATATGCCCATAAAACAGTGACCATTCCCAGTTCATGCGCACGCTCGAAAGCGGCTGAAATTTCTTCAATCTGGCGGCGAGATTGTTCCGAGCCAAAATAAATCGTCGCGCCGACTGCCTGCGCACCAAGATTGAATGCCTGTTCCACGCTGGCATACAACGTCTGGTCGTATTGCGTCGGATAGCTCAGGGTTTCGTTATGATTCAGCTTGACCAGGAACGGAATTTTATGGGCATAGCGGCGTGAAACTGATGCCAGCACACCGTATGTAGATGCCACACAGTTACAGCCGGCTTCAATTGCCAGTTCGACAATATTTTTAGGATCGAAGTAGAGGGGATTCGCGGCAAAGGAAGCGCCTGCGGAGTGCTCGACGCCCTGATCCACCGGCAAAATGGACAGATAACCCGTTTTGGCTAAGCGTCCGGTGTTATACAAGTTTTGCATTGCGGCCAGCACGCGGGGAGAGCGGTTATTGTCGATCATTACACGGTCAACAAAATCGCTGCCGGGAAGATAAAGCTGATCGGCGGTGATGGTGGAACATTGATGCTGCAGCAGTGAATCAGCTTCTTTGCCGAGTAACTTAGCGATATCAGTCATATGGACTCCTTTTCGGCTCTTTGCGAACGCTCAGAGCGGTGAATGAAATTTCCTGACCCCATACTTATAGTCGCCTTACCGGCATTTTGTGTAACTCAGATTGCGCTTTTGCGGCAGTCGATCACTCTGCGCTTACTCCCTCGTCATAGAATTTAGTGCATCAGTTGTTTTGCAGAAGAACGCCTGGCAACCCCTTAAGGTGTGAATTCATACCAAAACCCGGAACACCACGCTGATGCCCCGGTTTTTTTATCAGCTTGCGACTCTCAACACCTTCAGCAACCGCGCCAGACTGTCGCGCTGTGTTGCCGGGATTTCACCGCCCGCAGCGTAACCTGCATTACGCATGATGCTTTCCTGCAAACCCACCAGCCAGTCGTAGATATAAAACGCGGTGGAATTGGTCGGAGTAGCCGATAGTTTGGTCAGGCGCTGGGAGGATTTCCAGCTGGCGACACTTTTCTTCGGTTTGGCGAAAATCTTATGGCCTTTGTTAATACGGCTTTCCGGACGCTCAGCTTCCGGTTGTTTTTCAAAACCCAGCCACGCCACAAAATCACCCAGCACGGTCAGCGCACGGGAAACCTGCCGGTCGGCATGATGATCATGCTCGCGCGCGCCCGCCGGTAATGTACTGCCCAGAGACCGCACCAGCGCGTCGCCCATATTGAGTCGGAAACTGGCTGTGATCAGCTCTTCCATCAGCAATTCAACCGTCGGTTTCGCCACGCCAAGCAGGGCGATCAAGGGTTCGTTTTCCGGCAGGCTGCGCAGATGGTTGATCCAGTAACGCTGTACCTGACGGGCAAAGGCGGTGCCGTCATCCGGTTTAGCCTGCCAGACTGGCGCGTCCTGTTGTTCAGCGAACAGATCAATATCGATGCCAATACCAAAACTCTCTGCACCGTTTTCATCCTGAGCGCCGGACTCCACTGGCTGGCCGGTATGTTCCAGATAAATACGGTGCAGCTCGTCGCGGCCTGGCAACAGCTTTTCCAGGAGTTCGCCATGAACGCCGGTGCGGGTTTGCAGCGCTTTAATCACTGTTTGTACCGTGCGCTGTTTCTGCAACGGGTCAGCCGCTTCGCCTTCCTGATACCAGCGACCCAGCAGGTTATCCGCCAGTTCACGATGCAGTTCATCACGCAATTCACTCAAACGGTTGAGACGCACATCAGGACGAATTTCAGCCACCAGATAATCCGCCATGCGTTGCAGACCCCGCTCGTCCATCGCCAGCAGCGCGCCCCAGGCATCGCCCGGATTGCCGACATGACGCTGGACGGCCTCGTCGAAATGCACAGACTGCGTCATCCGCCGGTCGAACGGGGTCAGCACCCACACCAGCCCCGGTTTACGGCGGCTGCGCACCTGTGTGTTTTCGCCGTGCATCTCTTTCACCCAGTGCTCAAGCGTCCGGCCCACCGCGACCACATCATCGCGTTTATCCGCAGCGGTGCAGACCATCAGCATATTCATCTCATGGCGGTCGGTGTAACGTTCCGGCAGATAAGCGACTTTGGCACGAAACAGCGGGCTGATATCATCACCGCCATCATCGTCACTTTCATCGTCCTCAGCGCTGCCGTAGCCCGGTAAATCCAGCAAATCAAACTGTTCGAATAACGCTTCGCGTGGCGGCGAAAGCAGGGGGATTTGCACTTCTGCGGCCAGCAAGGTCAGCTCTTCAAGTGACAACGTCACCGGCGCAGTGACCGTGCCTTCAAATTCGGGGCAGACGGAAATCTCAATGTCAAAAGCCGGAGACTGACTGAAGATCCCATCCGCCGGTTGCATCGCATCATCAATCAGCACGCTGAGCGGAGCCAGCAGACTTTTTGCGCCGCCCAGATGTTGCAGCGTATGCGCGTAATGACGGTAAGCCGTGGTCAGCGCGGGCACGTTGTCCCACAGTATGGAAAACAAACGCGCACGGTCATCGACATTCAGATACGGCGCGAGATTTACCGCAACCGGCCAGAAATGCGCATTGAGGTGGCGAAAACGGCGGGCATCCAGCCGAATCATAGAATCCCATAATCCCATCATCTGCTCGCTGCTGAAGCCTTCAACCGGCTCCGGCTGGCGATGCATCATCAGCTTATTCAGATGCTCGGTGATCTGCTGCGTATCCGGCACGTAATAATGACTGTCCGGCTTGAAGGCGCGGATAACAATGCGGGCCAGATCAGGCTCATTCAGTAACAACACGCGCACCGGGAAAGCCCGGTCGCGTACATCAGACTGACGGGTGAAGCGGGTGGCAAGGCGTGCAGTGCGGTTGCCCGGATTAATTTGCGTCAGATAATCCAGCGTCACGCCGCCCAGACGGGTTTCCAGCCGGCCATAATTCCCCGCTGCCAGCGAGCAGATCAGATAGGATTTTCCCGCCTGAGAATGACCGTAAAAGCCCAGCGCGGGCGACAGCTCGCAGGCCAGTGCCAGACGCTGCGCTTTATCGCGGCAGCGTTTTAACTGCAAATTCAGCCGGTCTGCTTCGAGATCTAAACGCGGTGCCTGAGCGCGGGTGTTTTCCACCCAGTTCAGCGCATCACCGATGGTGTCAGACGCGGCGGCAAACTGACGTTGCAGCACATTTGTAGTCACTGCCTGTGCCGGGATTGTTGCTGTTGTGCTGGTAGTCATGAGACGAATACGCTCCCACTGTCGATCCAGTAATGGCTTTCGCCCAGTGTATTTAGCCGCAGACGCAGGTGATGAACGGGCACTTTGGTGCCGTTATCCAGCACTGCGCTGGCAATATCAAAAAATTCAGGCGTCGGGTGGTCTTCGCCTTTTTTCACCGCCAGTTTCACCCGCAGCACGCTGTCACCGGCCACTTTACGCGCCAGTTCAGGTTCGGCAATTGACAGGGTATACAACGGTGACGCAGGCCAGCGGTCATTTTCCAGCTGACGGAAGCCCAGACAAATGGCACCACGAATACGGAAACTGGCCGCGCTGTCGAGTTTGTAATCGTGGGCATCGAGGTCGATATCGCTGTAACAGACGTTCTCGTCGGTCAGCGCCTGATTGCCATCGAGCATACCCAGATAACGTACCGTCGAATAAGGCTGGAAATCACCGGCTTTGAAATAGAAGCCCGGCAGACGCAGATCCAGCGCCAGCAGACACAGCATTGCGCCCACGGCGGCGGTAGATTTCGGGTTATCGATGCGACCGAGTTTATTAAACGGATACCAGCCGCTGGTGTGATAACCGTCGAGCGATAACATGCGGTTAATCGGCAGCGGTTGCAGGTGACGGAACAACGCCTGAATCCCCGGGAAGCGCGAAGGGCGGCCGGTCAGCAGCAGGACATCGCAATCATGCAACGACACCACTTCACACAGTGAACGCAGATTCTGAGTAATACTCATCCGGTTGGATAAAAACTCGCCATGCAGCTTGCTGAGCTTGAGCACCAGCGGTGTCTGCAAAATATCAAAGACCGCGGAACCGGCAGGCAGCACGCGCTGGATTTCTGTGTGCAGATAATCAAGCACTTTTTGCGTCGGTGGCTGTTCCAGCAACTCACCAAACGGTGCGTCAATTTCCGCATGGGTGTCCAGCGGGTCAAAGCGTTCATACACTTCCAGCACCGCATGGGCCAGCGGAATGAAAATTTGCAACGTGCTTTGCTGGCGCAGCGTTGCGTGCCCGTCCATGCGACCTTCGCTGCCGAACAGACGCGTCATCAGCCCGTCAGGATTCGCCAGACCGGCCTTTTTCAGTGCTGCATGAAGCGCTGGCAAAATGTAGAGCTGAATGACGTCGAGCAGGATATCGTCGCCCGCCACTTTGAAGCCTTCGCGGAACAGCAGACGTGGGGTAATTTTGACGTTATTCCCCATACCGTCATCCAGCCAGTATTGGGTAATCGCCAGATCGGTAGTGCCGCCACCGATATCAATGGAGGCGATGCGCAGGGTTTTGCCAACCGGTTCGTCATCCGCCAGTTCGCGGTCAGGACGCGCCATGCTGGCAAAAAATTCACCGGTATGTCCGCCGAAATTCACCTGCGTTTCGTTATACAGATACACCATCTGGCCGCAGGTGGCTTCGTCCCATTCCATCTGCACATCCGGTACCGGCATCAGGCTTTTCGCCTTGTCAGCCGGATGTTTAAAACCGTCATCAGAGGGATGCCAGCCCATCGATTTCCACACCAGACCAATCGCTTCCTGCATACGGCGGCGGAAGATTTCGCGCTCCGGTTTAGGCATCGCCGAAGGCAGGGTAAGAATGATATTGCGTAACTGACGCGGGGCGGAAGATCGCAGCATTTTGGTTCGCTGAGCCGGGCTGTTGATTTGCATCAGCGCCTGCGCCAGCAGTTCGGACAACATCAGCGTCATCACAGAACTGCGGCTGTAGTGCGCCGAAAACACCGGAAGACGATCTTCAACAGGCAAATCAGACAGCGGCTGGCCTTCATCGTTAATCAGAAACGTCAGCGGCATGGCCGCCGCGACCGGTTCAGTGATCGCGCCGTGCCCGCCCTGACTGAAACGCCAGCCCGGCGTATAACTGTCTTCATCCCACAAATAGCGGCGCGGGCTGGAAATCCCGGTTGATCCTTCGGTGCCTTCGCGCAGTAAAGCCAGACGACTGGCTTCGCGACCGGCACGTAAAATCGACGGCCAGATAAACGCATCATCCCGGCCACTTTCTGCAGAAAAGTTAGGTTTGCCGAAGCGCGCCTGAGCAAACTCCACGCGGCTTTCGAACAATTCGTTATAGAGAAAATGCGGCTGAGAAAGGTCGCGCAGTTGCAGTTCGCTGGTCTGCTTCAGACCGTCTGTTTCGCCAACGTGATCTTCAACCAGAATGCCGCAGGTATGCGAGTTACCGACATCGAGGATCAAATCCACGTTGATCGCCGGTTCTTGCAAGGTGGCACCGCTGATTTTAAGCTCCGGAATACCCAGCTGACTGCCGAGCATTTCCAGCAAATTCAGGTAGTGCGCCTGATATTCAAACTCGCGCAGGGCAACTTTAATGTTGCGTGCCTCACGCTGTTCGCGAATGGCGGATTGTTCGGTAAACACTTCACGCAGCCAGCCATCAACCCAGGTCTGGTCAAGGAAATCCGGCAGTTCGTCGTTATGCCAGGCCAGCGCAAAACTGATGCCGTTTTTCACATCATCAGGCGTAGGGGCGAGCTGAGTTTGTTCATCATCGCCTTCCACCACGCGGGTATCAAAAGCAATCACCACGCGGTGCGTGCTGCCGTCCGCTTCCGGCGTATCCAGCTGACGGATTTGCACCCGCGCCCAGTTATCCGGGCCAGTCATAAAGGTGCGCGGAGGATTAAAGCGCAGGAAAGGCAGCGGCAGCCAGATTTGATCCAGCAATTTCAGCGACTGTTCCAGGGGAAAACTGAACTCGGGACGCACGACTTCCGGCGCACCGCCATCGGTTGCCGGTAAAAAGTGACGGCCATTTTGCGGATTATAATCCAGTCGCAACAGCGGGCCGTTGGCACTTTTACGCACAAATTTGGCAGGCAGTTCGAGATCCCAGACCGGCTTAAGCGAGAAGTCGAGGAACTGGATGCCGCTGTCCCGGATCAGAGTAATCTTTTGTTTAAAATCAGTAATGGTTGCCAGCATGGTCTTATTTACCTTCGCGCTTAATCGTCATTGGGTAAACCGTGTCGCCGTTATAACGGCCCTGACACACGGCAGCGCCAGTCGCGCCCTGGGTACAACTGATTTCCGGCATCTGATATCGGGAGCCGTCACTGCATTTCGCTCTGTAACGGGTGTTGATCACCAGGTTTCCTGACTGCATCAGCCCGGCATTGACCGGCGCACGACAGGTAACCCCGGCACCATAGGTAATTTTCACCGTACCCTGACCCTGTTTGAACTGATAACGCAGCACCGGCGGCTTGCCGGTTACCGGGTCTTTGATTTCAACGATGCCGTTCCAGTTACCGTTGAGGAATTTCGTTGAACCGATTTTTACCGCATCCGGCGGCAGTACCAGCGCATTTTTGCTGACTGACGCTGGGGCAGGTTCTGCCACTACCGGCGTTTTCTCGACTTCCGCGATCGGGTCTGGCGCAGGCACCACTACAGCAGCAGGCGCGGCTTGCGGGGCTTTCACTTCTGATGCTGTAACTTCCGGTGCCTTCGCGGGTTCAGCAACTGGTGGCGGGGCGATCACCGCAGGTTCAGCTGCCGGAGCAGGTTTCCGGGTTTCGGTTTGAGCTGTCTCTGCTTTCGGCGCAGGGGGGCGGGAATACAACCAGCCCGCTGCCGAACCGGCCACGACCAGCGCCGCCACCGGCAGTGCCCAGATTAGTGTCGATATTTTACGGCGCGGTGCAGCAACCGGTTCAGGCGTGACGGCCTGCTGTTCTGCGGCGCGCGCCTCAATGGTTTTTATCACACGCACTGGCGCTTCAGGCGCGATAACCGGTTCAGGCGTTTTGACTTTTTCGGCGGCCAGCGAAAGTGAAGGCAACGGTTCGTCAGCTTTGAGCGTATCGCGCAGGGCGGCAAAAGGTTCGGCACTGGCTGTGCTGTCGAGGCTGACAAAGCCCCAGAACGTCAGAACAGGCTGGCCGCCGACCAGATAAACGTGGTTCTGATCCGGAAAACGAAAGGCTTTCTCCAGCAGCGCACCAAAAAACTGACTGGCTGATTTTTCGGAGGATTTAGCGGCTTTGCTGATTTGCGACACGACATCGAGGCAGTTTTCCAGCTGACGTAAGGCCGAGGCACGCGCCGCGTCAGTGGCAGCCGCCCAGGAAACCACTTTGCCTTCGCGAGGGGAATACCAGTCGAGGCGGTCACCGGCCTCATTGAGTTGAGGAATAGCCAGACAATCCGCGATTGCGGGTTGTTTACGCAGGCGTAAGGTTTCCCGTAATTGCAGGGCTGATGCGTATACCGGCTGCCCGTTTTCGCCCAGCGCGAGGATGTCGTTGAGACTGCCACTGCGTAAAAATGATTTTGCCACGCCTGAATAGCCTTTAGTGGTTTTGCACCGCGCCAGCGCGCAGGCAGAAAAGGTTCATGATGCTGCCACCTTAAGCGATTTAAGCGAAATCAAACGGGGGAATAAGGGTCAAAAAGGGTGGCTGTTTGTTGCGTGACATAAAAGCGGCGGCATCCCCCTCGGGAGGGTGTCGCCGTTAAAATAGAGGGGAATAGCAAATTATCTCAGGAGAACGTGTGAGGCATGTAAAGCCGCCACATATTCCTGCAATTCCGCACCACGGTTTTTAAGCCGCATCTGGCTCTCAATGCTTGCCATAATATTAAGATGCGGTGAACGGATATTGATGATTTCGTGCACGGAATGATAGCCGCCCCCGACGAACAGGGCGATAGCGGACAGGGTTATCTGATCAAGCTGAGACTGACTCAGTGTATCGTCCAGAACATCTGCCGCCGTAAATAAACAGGCGGTGCTGCCCGAGATAGAAGCAAGCAAAGGATTATCACGATCAAACATGCGTTCAACAAATGCCGGACTGCCGTCTGCCAGTTTATGACTGATACGGGTACGGAAAAGCGGTCTGTTTTTCGTCAGGCCGTTAATGGTTAATATTTTTTGCAGTTTCGGGTCAAGCTGACTGAAGACGGCTTGGTCAAGAATACCGATATCTTCACGATAGGTATTAGACATCACGCCACTGCGTCCCCTCACGGTGAACAGACTGTCAGGCCTGTTTCTTTGCACTATTTTTGCTACCGGAGGAACATTATCTTTAAACAGAAATGTGTATTTCCCCGCATCATTAATGGCATGATTGATGATAAATTCACCCATAGCCTTAACTAGCAGTATTTTTTTGGCAAAAATTTCTGCTGAATATTCTGATGACAAAAGGTTGGAGGTAATATCCTGTTTAAATACCCTTGCAAACTGGCCAGTAGCATCTACATTTTCTTCAACTTCCTTTGCAAAAAAGTTAAATGCTTCAGAGCCGTTATTTTTTAACCAGATCTTCGCAAACTTAGCGCAAAGAATATAAATCGTCTCACCAAAAACAGGGGCATTCCTGAGAATAACGGCAGCAGCCCAGGATTCCTGAACCGTTTTCTCTATATTGTTGAAATTGCGATCATGTACCAACTTTCCCTGAAACTCATAAGTATGGCTTAACTTTTTTTTCGTGCTGGTGAGTTGAGCAAGTTGTTTGTTTTTCAATCTGTATATAAATAAATCATCTTTGGACTGGGATCCATTTCTTGCCTGTGGCAGCATAAATTTCCTTATTATTTAAAAGAATCACTTCTGCAAAAAATCAGATTTCATTTTTTGGCAGCGGAGTCTAACACAAGGAAATAACCAAACGGATTAAATCGTTAGTTTAGGTTTATTAATAAACTTAATGAATAATAGAAATGGGAAATATCTATTAATAAGATAAATGGTTCTACTTTGCCTACAGGGCGGAGGACTTAAAAGTCAAAAAGCTGCCATCCTGAGCAATTTCAGTGCAATCATAGGGATGGTAATCAACAAAAAGGGTGACTGTAGAAGCCGTGACGTAAAAGCGGCAGCATCCTCACTGTGCAGGACCCTGCCGGTAAAAAGCGGGGGAATAAATTATCTGAGCCGGTCGCAGGCATCATGTAAAGCCGCGATATATTCCTGCAACTCTGCACTACAATTTTTTAGTCGCATCTGGCTTTCAATGCTGGCAATAACATTAAGGTGAGGTGAACGGATATTAATGACTTCGTGCATAGCGTGATAGCCGCCCCCGACAATAAGGGCGATAGCGGAAAGGGTTAACTGATCAAGCTGAGACTGGCTCAGTTTATCGTCAAGAACTTCTGCTGCAATAAATATGTCTGCGGTACTGCCGGAGATAGAGACGAGCAAAGGGTTATCGCGATCAAACATACGTTCCACAAATGCGCGACTGCCATCAGCCAGTTTGTGACTGATCCGTGTCCTAAAAAGCGGTCGGATCTTCGTCAGCCCGTTAATGGTTAATATTTTTTGCAGTTTTGGGTCAAGCTGATCGAAGGTGGCTTTATCAAGAATACCGATGTCTTCACGATAAGTTTTCGATAGCACGCCGCTGCGCCCCCTGACAGTGAACAGACTGTCAGGTCTGTTCCTTTGTTTTATTTTTTCCACCGGGGAGGCATTATTTCTAAACAGAAACGCATATTTACCCGCATCATGAATCGCATGATCGATGATAAACGTCCCCATCGATTTAAGTAACTGTATTTTTCTGACGAACATTTCTGCTGAATATTCGGCAGACAACAGAACAGAGGTAATATCCTTTTTGGATATCCTTGCAAACTGACCATCGATATCAACATCTGTTTTTTATTGTCTGAGTGAGTTTCGCGAGTTGTTTATTTTTAAGTCTTTGAAGAAAAAGGTCATCTTTGGACTGATGCCTATTTTTTGCCTGTGTCAGCATAAATATCCTTATTTTTTAAATAATCACATCGACGAAAGTTGAAACTTCATTTTTAGGCAACCCAGTCTAACACAGGGTGAAAGGCAAAAAGAGGAACTTTCTATGTATCAGAACTTAATAAACATGATGAATAATAGCAATACCATCTATTTATAAAATAAATAACTCTTACCTGCTGCGCAGATGAAATAAATATCGGCGGAAATATTTCCGCCGCGAATATCAGGCTCGCAAATTAAGCTGTTCAATAACACGTGCCAGTTGCTGGCGTTCATCACCCGTAACACACTGAAGCGGTAACGGCAGACATGGGGCAGAAACCAGGCCGAGAATTTCTGCGGCGGCTGCCACAACGCGCAGGCTTCCGTGCTGGCGGAACATTTCCCATAACGGCTCAAGCTGTGCCGATAAAGACTGCGCAGTTTGGGTATCCCCGTTTTGTGCTGCACGTGTGATCGCCACCGGAATTTCCGGGAACAATCCGGCAATGACCGAATACCACACATCGCCGCCCTGCGTCAGAACCGTGGCAGCAGCCAGATCACCCGCCGCGCCGAGCGTCACATGCGCCGGAACCAACGGACGAAGCGCCGCCAGACGTTTTTGCGTGGCAACAGGGTCAGCAGATAACCCGGGGATTTTGATACTGGCAACATGCGGCAGTTGCGCGATACGCCCGTAAAGCTCATCGGTGAAATCAAAATGCGTCGTGGCAGGATTATCGTAAACGCACAGCGGCACCGAAAGATGACGGGTCACCGTTTCATACAACGTGAAGACTTCATCACTGGTGAGTTTCTGATACGACACAGGCGCCAGTAATACAGCACTCACCCCCGCCCGCTGGGCATCTTCCGCAAGGTGCAGCACGTCAGAAGTACGCACTGAACCGATACTGACCATCACGGGAATACCCTCAGCGTGTTCTACCGCCAGCCGGGCAACGCGGTCACGTTCACTGTGTTTCAGATAAGCATAACTGCCCGTCGAGCCCAGTGCGCCGATGGAATCCACACCCGCACTCACCAGACGCGACATTAGCCTGACAAAAGATTTCTCATCAATGCCTTTATCCGTCAGCGGGGTGAGAGGAAAAGCACTTAATCCTGTGAACATCGGAAACTCCCAAAGGGGTTAATTAACAAGACTCAGCATAGAGCAGCGATTTACTTTTTGCCCGAGACAGATGAACCGGCATCCGGTTTCAGGCGCAACATATCCAGCCAGCCAATCAGGGTCAGCACCGCGATAACAATAAAGGCCACTTTGAAACTCATGCCGGGAACAGACTCCCAGTGCAACATATCCACCAGTTGTTCACCCAGGCGCGTACCGAGCGCACCGACCGTGATCCCAAGCCCGACCGACAGTTGCAGTACCGTGCTGAACAGCGTATTAGCATCGGCCATTTGTTTTGCAGGCACATCAGAAAAGGCCAGCGTACTGATGCCGGTAAACTGCATTGAACGGCTAAGGCCGCCGAGAAACAGCAATAACATCACCAGCCAGTCCGGCGTGCCAGGCGTCAGAAACGCGCAGAACAGCAGTGAGAAAACGCTCAGCAGGCCATTCACCACCAGCACCGGACGGAAGCCGAAACGGCGGATCAGCGGCGTGGTCGCCGGTTTCATCGCCAGATTACCGGCAAACACCGCCAGCACCAGTAAACCGGCATGGAACGGATCCATACCAAATCCGACCTGTAACATCAGCGGCAGCAGGAACGGCACCGCGCTGATGGTCACGCGAAACAACGAACCGCCGCCCATACTGATACGAAATGTCGGGATCACCATCGACCCCAGATTCACCATCGGCGCGGGGTCGCGGTAAAGATGACGGACAGCCAGCACCGAAAGCACCACACCAGCGACCAGTAACAGCCCGGCGGTTGTCCACAAAATATGATCCTGGCTGATCAGCTCCAGCCCGGTGACCAGCGAAAGCATCGCCAGCCCGGTGAGCAGGAACCCCGGTTTGTCGAAATGTTTGGGTTCATCGGAAGGTGCCTGAGGAAACAGACGCCACGCCAGCATCATCGCAATAATTCCGAGCGGCACATTGATATAGAAAATCCAGTGCCATGAGGCGTAATGGGTAATGAATCCACCGAGCGGCGGCCCGAGGATCGGCGCCACCAGCGCAGGCCAGGTGAGCGTGGCGATAGCTTTGATTAACTGTGGTTTTGGCGTAGTTTTCAGCACCGTGAGACGCCCGACCGGCACCATCAGCGCACCGCCAACACCCTGAATAATACGCAGAATGATAAACTCACTGACGCTGGTCGCCATAGCACAAAACAGCGAAGCCAGCGTAAAGACGGCGAGGGCAAAGGTGAATACGTTGCGGGCACCAAAACGTTCTGCCGCCCAGCCACTGGCGGGGATAAGTACCGCCAGCGTCAGCATATACGCACTCATCCCGGCATTGAGATCGACCGCTGATACGCCGAAAGAAATCGCCATTTGCGGCAGCGCGGTGGCAATCACCGTACCGTCGATAAACTCCATAAAGAAAGCAGCAGCAACCAATAAAGCAATGACGGAGATCCCGTTACTGGCGGCGGTTTCTCCCTGCGGATGTTCTGACGCATCCGATTTACTGTGGCTCATTGTCTTCTGTCCCGGAAAAACAGCATCGCTGCAGAACGCAGCAAAAGATAGATGATAAGTATTAAACCTATCACACACCTTTGGCTGGGTTATAGATCGCATGAGGATCAAAAAGAGCGATTTCCTGTCATCGGAGCGCAGTGAAGAACCCGCCCTGCAACTGGCAGGTAAAATCGCTGACATCTTCCTCCAGACAAAGTGCGATATCGGCGGCAAATCCACGACGGTTCAGCTCACGCGCTGAACCACAGCCTTCAAGTTCTGCCCGTGTCAGATGTTGATAAACAGCACAGGCAGCGCGGGCTTCAGCAGATAAACGACGGTGCGAAAGGCGCGAAACCAGCCCGCCAGCGGCGGCAAAATCTTCAAGTGCCGGACGCAGTGAGTTGTCCGGCCACTTTTCACCAGCGGGCACGATCAAAATCTGGCGAAACTTTTCACACGCGCGGGCGGTCGCGGTCAGATTGCGAAAACAGGCGGTGAAAATCGCCGCCTTGTGCGCCTTGGCTTTAAAAGTCAGCGCGGATCCGTTCGGCGAAGGCAGCACCAGCCGCGTTCCCGCTGTCATGTTCAGCAAGGAGCAGGGAGAAAGAGTGAAACCCTGCCCCTGAAAACGCCGGTCAAACTGCGCACATTCGGCATTATTCTCTGCGGCAAATTGCTGCGCACTGGCGTCTTTCCAGGGATACGGGAAGATCATGCCGCCGCGTTCACCGGCCACACTCACGCAGGTGGAAAACGACATCACGTCGATAATGACAATACAGTCCGCTTCTGCCGCCAGATGCTCCATGGCAGGCGCGCCCCATTCCACACGAACATCAAAATCAGCCTGCGAAAAATCAGTCATGAAAGCGTCCTGTTCAGAATATAAAAGCAAGAAAAAGCAGATTAATTCGCCAGCGTATTCACTACACTGATTAACACGATTTTAACGTTGATAATTCCATTACTAAAACAAGGCAATAGCCAATATTCAATAGGGGATGTGAATGAAAGCGGGTGATTTTTGCCGTCTGTTACTGCTGGCGGCGATCTGGGGGGGTAGTTTTCTGTTTATGCGGGTGGCGGCACCGGCATTCGGTGCCATCAATACTGCGTTCTTGCGCGTGCTGTTTGGGTTTATCGGACTCGTCGTTATCCTTGCCGTGATGCGAACGCCGCGTGATTACCAGCAAAAATTTGGCAGTTCGCTGCTGCTCGGGGTGATCAACTCCGGTTTGCCGTTCCTGATGTATTGTCTGGCTGTGCGTGCTGGCAGTCGGCCTTATCTGTACCGCGTGGGCGTATATCCTGTATTTCCGGCTCATTGCCGACATCGGCCCACTGCGCAGCATGACAGTGACATTTCTGATCCCGCCGTTCGGCATTTTGTGGGGTTATCTGTTACTCAATGAAACGCTGTCTGAAGGCTTCTTCGCGGGCGGAATACTGATCTGCGTGGCGGTGTGGCTGGTACTCAGTCCGGGAAAAAAGTTGGCGGGAAAAGCAAAAACGCCCGCACCTGAAGCCAAATAGATTCAATCCCCTAAGCAAGGTACGGGCAGGGCGTCAGCCAAGATATTCGATGATTGTTAAACCACCGTTGTAGTCGGTGCTGTAGATAATGCCCTGTGCATCGACAAACACGTCGCAGGACTGGATCACCTGCGGCCTGCCCGGACGTTTATCCATCATGCTTGCTGGTGCAGCGGGCACCAGCGCACCGGTTTCTTTTGGATGATACGGATTGCTGATGTCGTACGCACGCACTCCGGCATTCTGATAGGTGGCGAAAATCAGCGTCGAACTGACAAAACTACCGGGACGGTTTTCATGCAGATTATGTGGCCCGAAATGCGCGCCCTTTCTGACGTAATTCCGTTCTGCCGGTTGCGGGAAGGTCGAAATACTCACCGGATTCGACGGCTCGCGCACATCAAATACCCAGATCAGCTTCTCGCCATCTTCCTGATTATCCAGCACCGCTTCATCGAGCACGACCAGCAGATCCCGGTCCGGCAACGGCAGAGCGGTATGCGTGCCGCCGCCAAATGGCGGGCTCCAGTTGCGGTGTGAAATCAGCTGCGGCGCGCTGCGGTCTTTGATATCCAGCAGTGTCAGGCCGCCGTCGCGCCAGCTGGCATAGGCAGTATCACCGCTGATGATCGCGTGATGCAATGCGTAGCGTTTACCTTCCGGCCAGTCCGGCGTTTCACCGCCAGCGGTGTGCATTCCGGGCAACCACCAGCGACCGGCAACCTGAGGATTGCGCGGGTCGGCCAGATCAATGGTCAGGAAAATGTAATCGCTGTAGCCGTCAATCAGCGCGGACACATACGCCCAGCGCCCGCCGACGTACCAGATACGATGCACACCGATCCCTTCCAGCCCGAGAAAGCCGATCTCTTTTGGCTGATCGGGCAGCGAAATATCAAAGATACGCACACCGGCACTCCAGCCACGCTGTTGCGTGTCTTGCACTGTCTCGCTGACGGAGCGGGTGTAATAGACTTTTTCATCGGCAAAACGCACGTCGGCGAACAAATCCCGCGCGTTGATCACCAGCAGTAAATCGTCGTGCGCCTGTAAATGCACGTTCCAGGTGCCCGGAGGCGCAGCGACAAAACCGGCAGGGCGCGGATTTTTTAGGGTCGCGCACATCCACAATGGAAAAGCCCTGCGACACCATATGACCGATATAGGCATAACCACGGTGAACCATGACCTGCACGCCGTCAGGTTTTCCGCCCTGATCGCTGTGGCCGATCAGCCGCATATTCCGGCTGTATTCCGGCGTGGGGAGAGAATGTGTAGTCATCTTCAGGCCTTATTTTTTGTGCTGCGCTTCAAGCGTGGCGAACCACGGCGCAATAAAATCATCTGATTTACCCCAGCCCGGGATCACTTTCGCCAGCGACGCCACATTTACCGCGTCAGGATTGCTGACCAGCAGCGCCTGCGGAATGGCTGCGGCTTTGAATTCATAGCTGGCAGGCGTTTTCTCACCGGCAATTTTATTAGCAACCAGACGCAGGTTGATCGCCCCAATCAGTTTCGGATCGACCGCCACGCTGACTTTCCACGGGCTGTTAGCTTCGCGCATCAAACCAATATCCTGATTGGAAATATCAATGCTGTAGAGTTTGATTTCGGTACGGCCATTCTCCTGCAGGGCTTTGTACGCGCCCTGACTGAACGCATCCCAGGTTCCCCAGATAGCATCGATTTTGCCTTTCGGGTATTTCGCCAGCAGCGCGCCGACTTTATTTGCGGTATCCCCCTGAACGTCAGAAGATACCGCGCCGACGGATTCCAGCTCATGAATGCCCGGATTGGCGGCTAAGATTTTTTTTATACGCGTCCTGACGACGTTCCATTGGCGGGAAACCGGCGACCCACAGTTTGACGATATTGGCTTTGCCATTGAAATCTTTAATCAGCTGACCGACGGAAAGATCGGTGAGCGACGCATCGTCCTGCTGGGTGACGGTCACACCGGGAATGTCGCCGTTGACCGCCGTATCAAACACTGAAACGGCAATGCCGCTGGCGGTGATGCGTTTGAGCAGTTCGGTGGAATAGGGATCGCGCCCTTGCGACAAAATAATGCCATCGTATTTCTGGCTGATCGCCTGATTCACAAAGTCCTGGAATTTGGCGTCATCGCCGTTACTGAGAAATGTATTCACCTGAAAGCCCAGCTTGCGGCCTTCCTGAATTGCGCCGGAGACAAACTGCGTAGTGTTGTCGTCTGAGCCCAGATTGCGGATCACTGCAATGCGTACCGGCCCTTTATGATCGCTGATGGCTTTCGGTACAGGCGCAGTGCCGGCGGCAAAAGAAGGGAAAACGGAGAGCAAACTTAACGCCAGTAACGACGAGGAAAACAGTTTCATGGTTATTACCCTGTGTGGTTAATCATCATTTTAACGGGAGGACAATTCATGACAGGCCTTGTACAGGCTCTTATATTGAGTTAATGAATTGATTGCCCGAGTTTTGATGACCCGCGAATGAATGGCAACGAACGAAAAGGCATAAGTTAATGCAAAAGATTATTAGCCATCCGGATGTCCGGGCGTAGGATTATAACAGCTTCTAAATTAAGGATTTCCCCATGAGTGAGACAGATATCCGCGTGGTCACCGGCCCCGCCAACTATTTTTCGTTCCCCGGCGCTATCGAACGGCTGAGCGACTTCTACACACCGGCGCAACTGGATAACGCGCTGTGGATTTACGGCGAGCGTGCCTTAGTGGCAGCACAGGATTTCCTGCCGGAAGCCTTTACCGCTTCGCAGGCCAGGCGGGTTCTGTTTAAAGCGCATTGCAGCGAAACCGAAGTGCAGCGTATTGCGGATATTGGCGGGAATGACCGTCAGGTAGTGATCGGTATTGGCGGCGGTGCAGTGCTGGATACTGCGAAAGTCGTGGCGCGACGTCTGGGATTGCCGGTTGTCGCTATCCCGACCATTGCCGCGACCTGTGCCGCCTGGACGCCACTGTCTGTCTGGTACAACGATGAAGGGCAGGCGTTGCGTTATGAAATCTTTAACGACGCTAACCATCTGGTTTTGGTCGAGCCACGCATTATTCTGCGTGCGCCCAAGGAATATCTGCTGGCCGGTATCGGCGATACGCTGGCGAAATGGTACGAAGCCGTGGTGCTCAGCCCGCAGCCGGAAAAACTGCCCTTAACCGTTCAGCTCGGCCTGAATACTGCGCTGACCATTCGGGATGTGTTGCTCAATGAAAGCGAAGCGGCGTTGCAGGCGCAGGATGATAATCAGCTGACGCAGTCGTTCCTCAATGTACTGGACGCGATTATCGCGGGCGGAGGATTAGTCGGCGGACTGGGCGACCGTTATACGCGTATCGCGGCGGCGCATTCCGTACACAACGGCCTGACCGCATTGCCGCAAACCGATGCGTTTCTGCACGGCACGAAAGTGGCGTATGGCATTCTGGTGCAAAGCGCGTTGCTCAATCAGCCGCAAGTGGTGCAGCAGTTAACCGCACTGTACAAAGTGCTGGATTTGCCGGTCAGTCTGGCGCAATTGCAGGTGGATATTCACGATGAACGGCAGATGTCGCGCCTGATTGAACGCACATTACAGGCCGGGGAATCCATTCATCTGTTGCCTGGAAATCCGAATGCGGAACAGCTGCGGCTGGCATTTGAATTTGTAGAGAATAAATAGTCATGCGCTAATTTATTCTATTCATGTTTTTGTATTCATAAATAAATAACCCGGCATTGACCGGGTTTAATTTAACTTTTTACGTTTAATACTCCTCTGAACTGCTTTCACTATTGCTTCAATAATAACCATTATTAACAGGGTAGAGATCAATCCAGTAACAGACAGGAGCACGGCAAAAATATCATCCTGCAATCCAGGCCACGGCGGCTCTCCGTAATCTGGCTTCATCAGTTGATCAAAATAATCCGCGATGGCTATCGATTTGATGTATTCATAATCAATCAGCCAGCCGGGAAAGGGCGACAACAGGTAGTAATCTATAAAAATAAAAAGCGCCAGCCGCACCGCTATCTTACAGAATAAGGCATGGCGCATTCATATCCCCCGTAACATCCGCATTAGTTTTCTAAAAGATGCTTCAATGACGGCTATAAAACACGTAGCAATAATTGATGTAGTAGTCACCGAAAATATTAGAAACGTAAGTTCTTCCATATCCCCGCGGTCACCTGCATCAAATCCTAAAAAAGAATGATAAAACTCCACAACCGGATCAGTTATCAGGTAAATATAGTGTGTGACTGACTCGTTTAAAGGTATCAAAAGCCATGTAATGACAATGAACAGCACCAACCGCCAAACAATTTTCAACGCGCTAGAAATGCAGGCATGGTGCATTGATATCTCCCAGAACTTCAATTTCTCCATACGCTTTTTGGTCTAAGACAGGAATAATCATCGTATGAGCGCGAAGCAAATAATCCCGCAAAACGTTAAAATCCGTATGGTTATAAAAGGTGATACAACCATCAGAAACCCCAGTACCATCGGGTCTGAGAGGATGAAGACGAAAATTCCCGCGTTCCCTCGTTCCTATAAATGTCCAATCATCTACGAGAGAATCCTGTCTATAAAGAGCAAACCATGAATCGTAATCGTTACCCGATTTCCACTCCTTTCTCATTTTCACTATCCACGAATTTAAACCGCCGGTAGGGCGATCAACAATCCAGTACCTTCCTGGCGGAATAGCTCCATTTTTTAAATCTGAACATCCCTGCCTGTTGAGCAGTGAACCAAGTCCTGAAAATACAGGAAAGACCCCCACACCAGCACAATAAAGTTTTGCGATTTTTCCGCCTTCATAAAGACGATTGAAATCCACTTTGCACGAAATCATCCCTGTGTTCCCTGTTATGCGTACAAGCTGGAATTCCATTCATCGGTAAAACTGATATGTCCATCGAGGTACAACCAGGTGATTTTATGATACCCGAGACCAATGGACTCGGTAGGAATGCTGGCCTGTCCCTCAGCATGTTTAAAATTATGCATATGCGGATTGATATTAAGAAGACGAACACCTTCCATTGTCATATTTAAATATTCATCTTCCATTCCGGCCGCGTTAATCCGATACCATTTAACGACTGCTTTTTGTAGCTTCTCGCTGGTAGCTACTGCGCGGTAAAGATAAGGCGTAGATTTATCAAACTCTTTGACAAGCCCCATCGTTTGATGGACACGAGTAGACATTAACCGCCCGGTATTCCCATCGAAAGGAACGGAAAGACCGTGTGTGAAACTCTGTATTTCAATCGCGCCTTCACGACCTAAAATCTCAGAACCTCCCTGGATTAATACACCGTTTGAATCGTATAACCATAAATAAGCTGGTACGGACATAATCAAATCCCTTTATGTATTGAGGGGTATACGTTATGCCTGTGCAAGAGGTCTGACAATTAGCAGTTCCTGTAAAAAAGACAATTTTCAGACATTTAGTATCTATCCACGGAAAGCCTTATGTACTCTCCGACGCTTCGCACAATCAGGAGGCAGAAAGAGGTTAATGTCAGGAATATGTAAACGGCAACTAAACGCTCGTCATTTTCCCACCTGCATTGCGTTCTCTTTAATTCTACGTTGTAAAGATGTTTAAAAATCGGGTGATACCGTGATTATTTCAGGCAGCGGAAACCGATCATGGAACACTCATCCCTTAACGAAACCGAATCCCTCAACGGCGCATTTTCCTCCGGACAAATCGGCGTTGAAGAAACAATCAAGAAAAGCAGCGGATTCAGCTTGTTTATGGATCTGCTGAGCGGCGCGTGCGTGCCTGATAATCTGTGGCGCGACCGGATGTTCCGTGTGAAATACGCCGTGCGTACCTTGCTGCACCCGCTCGATACTCTGAAAGTGCTGAACAAAATGGCCAGTGAACCCGTCTGGCAGGAAGCATTCAGTATTCAGACCAAACTGCCGAGCAAAATTCACAAACCTTATCTGCATCTTGGCCTGCCTTCTGCCGGTCGTGCTGATGCGCTGGTGGATCACTACGAGTTCGTCAAAAATCTCGAAAACGTGCAGATGCGTAACACTTTCCTCAGCGAAAAGGGGAATACGGTTACGCAGTTCACCGGTAAAGATGGGGAAGCTTTTCGCGTGGTTCTGGGTTCCATCGGTAAATCCGAGCGCGAAGGCGAAGCCAATATGTTCCTGTATATGGAAGACACCTTGCTGGCGGCGCTGACCTTCAGCATTGTGCAGCGCCCGGAAGGGCCGACGATGATCGTCGGGGGATTCCAGGGCGCACACCGCTCGACGCCACATGAAGTCATTAAACAGGCGACGAAATCCTGTTACGGGCTTTTCCCAAAACGCCTGCTGCTTGAAAGCCTGCAACGCGTCGCGGCGGAGACCGGCGTTCAGCGCATTCTGGCCGTAAGCGATACCGGCCACGTTTTCCGCAGCCTGCGCTACCGTCACCGCAAGAAAAATGTGTTTGTCGCCAGTTATAACGAATTCTGGGATTCCATCAGCGCGACGCCGTATTCCCCGGCACTGTATGACGTCCCGCTGGAATTGCCGCGCAAACCGATGGAAGAGATTGCCAGTAAGAAACGTTCCGAATACCGCAAACGTTACACGCTGCTCGATGAACTGCATGAAAGCACCGCGTCGCTGCTGAAAAGCTGACAGCAACGTCCTCAGAATTATGACTCGCTGTAGCAGGCAACAGGGCCAGGGAATGGCCTTTCTGCCTGATTTTGCATGCCATAGCCCCGGTAACGCCCGTCAGATGCACGACCTTCACGGAAAATTCCCTTTAGAAATTCTTATCTGCACTTTGCTTAAGCCACGGTTTCATAAGTCATAGTTATCTAATCATTCGAATTAAAACCAATTCATTCCCAATAGTCGCGCAAATTGTGTATTAATTATGAATGATATTGTTACACGTATCTCAAAACTGACCGCTCATTCGTACACTCCTGTGTCAAATGTGAACTAATTCACATCTATTCATTCGCCTCGCCTATATAAAACGCCATATCCATAAAATCGAAACAGCGGTTCAGTTTTATAATCACTCTCCGGGCGGGACGACTATGAACGCAGAAAAACCAATTCTTTTCAGACACCAGCTGGCCTATGGCGGCGGGAACTTACTCGGCAGCGGGGCGCTGGCAATCGCCGGTATCTGGTTGCTGTACTTCTACACCACGTTTTGCGGCCTGACGTTGTTGCAAGCTTCAGCAATCTTCTCTGTCGCCAGTATCATTGATGCTATCAGTAATCCGCTGATGGGTTATCTTTCTGATAACTTTGGCAAAACGCGCCTTGGCAAACGCTTCGGGCGTCGTCGTTTCTTTATTCTGCTCGGCGTACCGCTGATGATGTTCTACCCGTTGTTATGGGTCGAAGGCTTCGGTTTCTGGTATTACCTTTCCACCTATGTGCTGTTCGAACTGATTTACACTTCGGTGATGGTGCCTTACGAAACACTGGCCACCGAAATGACCACTGATTTCTCAGCCCGCTCTAAACTGACCGGCTACAAAGCGATTTTCGGCAAAGTGGCGAACTTCCTGGCGGCCTTTATTCCGGGTCAGTTCATCCTGATTTACGGCAAAGATTCCGCTGAGCCGTTCTTCTTCACCGCACTGACTTACGGCGTCATTCTGTTTATCGCCATCGGCCTCTTATATTTATCTTCCTGGGAACGTCCGGTGGAAGAAACCACGCCGGTGGATGAGAAGAAAATGACGCTGGGCAAAACCATGCTGACGCTGGTGCGGGACATGAAATCCACGTTTCACCTGCGCGTGTTCCGCAAGCATCTGGGCATGTATTTGTGCGGCTTCGGCGCGGAATGGCTGTTCGCCTCGGTGTTCACGTATTTCATCATCTTTGTGCTGCAATATGATCCGACGATGGTGGCCGGGCTGAGCAGTCTGAACTCCATTCTGCAGTTGTTCTCCACCGCCATTTTCATCGGAATTTGCGTGAAGCACGGCTTCAGCAAGCCTTACATTCTGGCGCTCGGCATCGTTGTATTCTCGGTTGTATGCTACAGCCTGCTGCACTTACTGCATCTGCCGCAACAGTACGCGACCGTGGCGATGCTGACGATCACCGTGGTGTTTGGGATCGGCACCGGTGGCGTGTATTACATTCCGTGGACCGTTTACACCTTCCTGGCTGATATTGATGAAGCCTTTACCGGCCGCCGCCGTGAAGGGATTTACGCCGGTGCGATGACTTTCTCCGGCAAGCTGATGCGCTCGGTGATCGTCTTCGTGATGGGCGCGATTTTAAGCTTCTACGGCTTCCAGTCTAAATCCCATACGCAGCCTGAAAGTGCGGTAACGGCGATTGCGCTGGTGTTCTGCATCGGCGTGATAGCACTGGCACTGATGGCGATGGTATTCAGCCACCAGATGAAACTTAACCGCAAAACACACTTAGTGGTTCTGGGGGAAGTGGCGCGTATCAAAGCCGGCGGGGCGATCACCGACGTTCAGCCGGAAGTTCGCGCAGTGATGGAAGAACTGATCGGCTATCCGTATGAAGAATGCTGGGGCAACAGCAAAGTCTGCCGCAAAATCTTCGACACTCCCGCCGTTGAACTGGACGCGGCCAAACCGATGGTCAGCGCCACGCAAAAACCGTAAACCCTGATTTAACTCTGCATTTCTTACTTCACCGACTGGCCGGGAAACCGGCCAGCGACCCCTCACGTTTTTAGGATAAGAACGATTATGCGGGCATCAAAATTTGTTATTGCCGCGCTGTCCCTCGGGATGTGCGCACAAAGCAGCGCCGCTGCATTGCCTGACGCCAGTAAACTGGTCTGGCGCAGCATCACGTTTGGTCAGTCTACTGACGTCAATTTTGCCACCAACGTTTTGCCACAAAAAATCGGCATGAACGAAACCCGGCTCGCTGACGGTAAACCGGTGCCTGCCACAGGCACTTTGCTCAGCACGCCGTTTACGCTGGAAAGCCGCGGCGGTAAGGTCGGTAACAGTCATGATGGATTAACCTACTTCTATACGAAATTACCGGCTGACGTGAATTTCCGTCTTGAGGCCGATTTCACCCTCAACCAGTTCGGGCCGGAAAACGGCGCAAAACCGGCAGGGCAGGAAGGGGCAGGATTACTGGTGCGCGATATTCTGGGTACGCCTCGTGAACCCGTGACCAAACCCGGCATTGAAGAATTACCGGCCGCATCAAATATGGTGATGAACAGCGTAATGGCTACCGGCGATAAACCGCCGGTTCTGGCGCTGATTGCCCGTCAGGGCGTGCAGCAACCGTGGGGAAATACCGGGATCAGCATCGTGCGTGAGAGTTATCACCCGCTGACCACACCTGCGCATTTCTCATTACGCCTGACCCGCACGGATAACAGTTTTGATGTCGCTTACGCGCCGCAGGGCAGCGACCAGTGGATCAGCCAGTCCGTTGCAGGCGCTGACCGTGTGACGCAGCTGGATAAAACCGGCTATTACGTCGGATTCTTTGCTTCCCGCAATGCCAGCATCACCGTCAGTCACGCCAAACTGACGCTGGATGAAGCGCATACCCAACCTTCCGCACCTTACGTGACGCCGTCACTTAATGCGCGTATCGAAGTCATGTCATCGCCACTGATCACCCGGCGTGAAAGCGTGATCCAGTGGCGTACCAACGGTGACGGTCAGTTGCAGATTGATCAGGATGGCAAACCTTTACTGCGCCAGACCGCCGTTCGCGGCGGCGAAGTGATGACAGCGCCATTCCACGCACAGCAGCCTGTCACGCCGTTACAGATAATTTTTACGCCGGAAAACGGCACACCGGTCATGCTGGAATTTCCGCTGAAAATGGCACTGGTCAGCAACCCTGATGAATTGCACGTGTCCCCGCAGGGCGAGGCCGGTAACGACGGTTCCGCGCAACATCCGCTTGATTTCGCCAGTGCCGTTAATCTGTTAGCGCCGGGCGGCACCTTGTGGCTGGCAGAGGGGGAATATCCGGCTGGCGTGATACCGGCAACGGCCAGCGGCACGGTACAGAATCGCAAAACGCTGCGAGCGCAGGGCGACAACGTGGTGTTTAACGGGCTGAAGCTCGATGCGAGCTTCTGGAATATACGGGACATTACCGTCACGCAGAAAAGCTTCCACATTGCCGGCAGCTACAATCATATTGACCGCGTGAAAGCCCATCACGCCGATGATACCGGCATCTGGGTCGCCTCACCGGACGGCATTGGCCGTGCGCTGTGGGCCAGCCATAACCTGATCAGCAATTCAGAATCCTGGGGAAATCAGGATCCGGGACGCAAAAATGCTGACGGTTTCGCGGTCAAAATGCGCGTCGGAGAGGGTAACCGGCTGGTGAACTGCTATTCGCATGACAATGTTGACGACGGCTTTGACCTGTTCAACAAAATTGAGGACGGCCCGAACGGCAGCGTGACGATTGAAAACAGTCTGTCGGTTCACAACGGCAGTAACGGTTTTAAACTGGGCGGTGAAGGATTGCCTGTCGCACACATCATCCGTGACAGCGTGGCGGTCGAAAACGGCATGGACGGTTTCACCGATAACTTCAACCCCGGTGCGCTGATTGTCGAAAACAACCGCTCGCTGGACAACAAGCGTTTCAACTTCTTGTTCCGCCCGTCGCCTTACACCACGGCGGACAAGCAGGGCACCTTCAAAGGCAATCTTTCCTTGCGCACCTCGCCGGGTAAATATGACGATGCCGTGACCGGCAATGTGGACGACAGCAATTATTTTTATACCGGCCACAAAACGATGAATAAACAAAATAAAGAAATTCAGCCCGGAGATTTTATTTCTTTGCGGCTGCCGGATCCGATAACCCGTCTTTCAGACGGCGGATTTAATTACGCTGACTTTCTCAAGAAAAAGTGAATGCAGCGCAGTTAAAAAGCAATACCCATTTTAAATAAATAATATTACTCAATATCTCTGGGATCTAGAACTAATGAAAAATTGCAGACTGATACTCTCCGGCTTACTGCTGGCCAGCGCCAGCAGTCATGCCGTGACGATTGATCTTCGCCATGAATGGCTGGATGACAGTAAACAACATAAAGACCGCGCGATGGTGTCACACCGTTTCGCTAACGGGTTTGGTTTCTCGCTGGAAGCCAAATGGAAGTCCGGCGGTGACAACCCGAACAAACCCTTTAATAATCTGGTGGATAACGGCACTGAAAGCACCATAAGCTATCAGTATAAGATCACCCCTAAAGTGTTTATCCAGCCTGGCTTCACGCTGGAGTCCAGTTCTGACAGCAGCATCTATAAACCTTTTTTAACCGCAGGCTATACATTCGACAACGGGATCTATTTTAATGCCCGTTATCGTTATGAATATACCCGTTATACCAAAGAGAATACCGAAGACCGTAAAACTAATCGTGGTGAAATCTGGTTAGGTTATCGGATTTCCGACTGGCGCTTTGAATATAATTATATTTATAAACACAGCGATCAAATCCTTTACGACAATGATAAATGGGATTATGAGCAGGATCTGAAAGTCGCTTACAATATTAATAAACAATGGACGCCTTATGCGCAAATCGGCAATGTGTCTGTGCGGAAAACCACTGACGAAAGACAAACGCGTTTCAGGTTAGGGATCCAATATAATTTCTGATGTTATCACATTCGGGTGAGACATCTGCCAGCCGGTCAGCGAATGCTGTCCGGCTATTTCTTCACTGAAATATAAACGAAACATATCAAGCAATGTTTTCGGGTTGACAATAATATAGCGCATGGGTAAATTGCACGAGCCGCAAGTAGCGGCCTTTATTAACTTTACATAAGAGACTAATGGACACTGTAACCAGTAGCTTGCCGGATGACGCTGATATAGCGTGCCGGAACAGTAAACATAAAATCGATTGTGATCATTTCATCGTTTGGGTGTACCTCGCCAGAGCCTGATGCTCTCGTGTAATCCTGCCTCAACCTGAATGTCACGGTCCCGAGGTGTGTTATGAAGTTCAAATCTACCCTTTTTTCTGATGGCAAAACAATGACATCCACTTTGCGTGTCCGCCCGTCCCGTGACAGGATGTTGGCTTCCCGCAAGAAAGACGCAACATCTATTTTTTCCTCTAAAATCAACAAGATTAATCACCGCGTTACCACGTGGCGGGTCAGTCCTGTCACCGGTCAGCTGGAACAACGCTGTATCGTTTCTGACAGCGAAGATCCACATAGTCGGATTTCCTTTCACTGATTCAACGTCAGCATTTCGCTGCGCTGAACATCGTCTTGACACATGTCTGACGGCTTTGGTCGTTTTATTATTTCTTTAATAAAATTCCAGCGTCAGTTATGCATCAATAAAAGACACATAATCGATTTCACTCTGTTTATAAACTTTTTAATTAAAGGGAAATAAACGGCGGGAATTCTGCACGAAAATAATTAAATACCGATCACTGAAATAAGGTGAAGGGTTTCTGCTGTCTGAAAATAACAGACTGCGGTTTCATCTGCGCGTTATCCGGTGACAGGAGCATCACCATGACTGTACCGGTTTTTATCGTGACCTTGCTTTTCGTAACGGTTTTCACACCACAAAAACAACCCTGAAAAAGGGGAATGACAATGATTATGACGACTCAATCCGGAACCACACTGCTTGTCCATCTGGCAGGCGCCATCGCGCTGCTGCTGTGGGGTTCTCATATGATTTCAACCGCGCTGCAACGCGGATTTGGTACGCCGCTGCGTCACTGGATGGGGCGGCATCTCACTAACCGCTGGATGGCGCTGCTTGCTGGCGTCGGGATTACCGGCCTGTTGCAAAGCAGCACCGCGGTCAGCCTGATGGCGACTTCATTTACCGCCGCCGGAACGCTGAGCCTGGCACCGGCGCTGGCGGTTATGCTCGGCGCGAATGTCGGGTCGACGCTGGTGGTTCAGCTGATGAGTTTCAACACCGAAATTGCCGTTCCCTTGCTGATACTGAGCGGATTTGTGGTGTTTAAACTTCGTGACCATTCCGGTTTCGAAAGTGCGGGCTGCGCGCTGATAGGCCTCGGCCAGATGCTGCTGGCGCTCGGGATGCTCAGCGCCACGCTGGGACATATCGAAACCACGCCGGTATTTCATGCGGTGATGCAGGGGCTGGAAGGCGACACGCTGATTGCGCTGATGGTTGCCATTATTCTCACGCTGGTTTGTCACTCCAGCGTGGCGGTGATTTTGCTGATTGCCTCGCTTGCTGCCACTGGCGTGATGACACCGGTTACCGCGATGGTGCTGGTTCTGGGTGCCAATATCGGCGGGGCGCTGCCACCATTACTGAACGCGGGTTCTGCCGTGGCTCGCCGTCTGCCAGCTGGTAATTTGCTGGTGCGCGGTGCGGGATGCGTGGTGGCTCTGGCGCTGATGCCGCTGCTCGGCAAACTGGCCGCCGCTTTCGAACTGCCCACGCCGCAGCTGGTGGTGATGTTTCATACCGCGTTCAGCGCCGTTCTGGCCATTATTTTTATCGGGCTGACCGGTCCGCTGGCGCGCGCACTGGAGCGGTTTTTCCCGGAAGAACCGCGTCCGGCGGATCCAGGTATGCCGATGTATCTCGACGAAACGGGGCTGGATATCGCCTACATCGGGTTGTCCAATTCCGTGCGCGAATCACTGCGGGTTGCGGACATGCTGAACGTTATGCTCGACCGCCTGCGTGCGCTGTTTGCCGCTCCGGATCCGCTGAAAGCAGGCGAAATCAGGCAGGCCGATCAGTCACTCGACGGGCTGAGTGCGGCGATCCGCGCCTATCTGGCGGATATTGGGCAGGAAGGGCTGAGCGATTCAGATGCCGACCGGGCGCAGGAAATCCTGATGTTTGTCATTAATATCGAGCACGCAGGCGACATTCTTTCCAGCAGCCTGACGCAGCTGGCAACCCGTCGCGGACGCCGTGGCGAGCAGTTCAGCGCATTCGAGCTGCACAATATGGGCCTGCTGCACGCGGAAATCCTGGTGAGTCTGCGTCTGGCCATCACCGCATTTCTTGGCGAAGATCTGGCGGCAGCGCATCAGCTGGTGGCGCGTAAAGAGGTGGTACGTCAGATAGAGGCGACAGCCAGCCGCGAGCACTTCAGAAAGCTGCGTGACGATAAAAATGCCTGGGCGGAATCCGGTGATATTTTCCAGCGCGTGCTGCGTGATTACCGGCGTGTGCATCATCACATTGCCGCCGTCGCCTATCCGGTGATTGACCGTCTGAGCGATGACGAAATCGTAACTGATGAAAGCCGGGCAAACGCATGAGTGACATTGTCACCTTTATCGGGATTTTCTGAGAATACCCTGCACCGGCGGGCTTGTGGATAAATCTGATTATCCCGGCGGTGCGCTGATAAGAGACTATATTTGTTAATTCGAAATTGTTCATCGCGAAATAGCTTGTGGTGAAATAGTTCAGAGTGAAATAGCTCAGCGGTTAATAGTTAATCGCGAACAAGGTATCAGATACAACTATTACAAAATAAGAATACGCCCGAGGGTTTTCAGCGCATTGACGCGTTGTTTCGTAACTTATCAGCAGGAGAATGACCTTGACCTCAGAAATTCAGGAAAATACCACCGAAACACCGCTACTTCCGCACCCGGACAGTCAACAATACGCCTTCTTTTTCGATGTCGATGGCACCCTCGCCGAAATCCGCGATGAGCCCGATGCCGTGTCCATTCCGTCCGATGTCCGTCAGCATTTACAGGCGTTGTTTACCGCGTCCTCCGGCGCACTGGCGCTGATTTCAGGCCGTCCGGTTGAACAACTGGACCAGCTGGTTGCACCGTTAATTCTGCCAGCAGCCGGTGTTCACGGTGCAGAAATGCGTGACGGCGAAGGGCAGTTTCACCGCGTGACGTTACCGGCGCAGATGGCGAAAGACGTTGAACAGACGCTCGCTGCCGGTATGGAAAAGCTGCCAGGCACCTTACTGGAAGTGAAAGGGATGGCCTTCGCACTGCATTACCGTCAGGCCATGCTTCATCAGCAGCACGTGCTCGAACTGGCAGAATCTGTGGTAGCAAAACACCCGGAGCTGGTTCTTCAGCCGGGGAAGTGCGTAATTGAAATTAAGCCCCGCGGCAAAGACAAAGGCGCGGCGATTTATGATTTTATGCAACAACCGCCGTTTGCCGGACGCCTGCCGGTATTTGTCGGCGACGATCTGACCGATGAGAAAGGGTTTGAAGTCGTCAACGCGCTGAACGGAATTTCCGTAAAAGTCGGCGAAGGTTCCAGTCTGGCGAAATACCGTGTTAAACACGTTCGCGATGTTTATCAATGGCTGGATACGTTACAACGTCACGCCGCATTATCTTCATCTACTACTCATACAAACACACATACAAAGGAGTCACACTCATGAGCCGCCTGGTTGTTGTATCTAACCGTATCGCTATTCCTGACGGGTCGAAGTCCGCAGGCGGGCTGGCCGTTGGGATCCTTGACGCACTGAAAAACACCTCAGGTCTGTGGTTTGGCTGGAATGGCGAAATCAGCGAAATTTCCGGCGAAGATGACGAAGATGAGCTGAGTCTGGTTGAAGATGACGGCATCACGTACGCTTCTGTTCCGCTGGATCAGAACGATTACGACCTTTATTACTGCCAGTTCTCCAATGCCGTCCTCTGGCCCGCGCTTCATTACCGCATTGACTTAGTCGATTTCCAGCGTGAAGCCTGGGACGGCTACTGCCGCGTTAACGACCTGCTGGCAAGAAGATTGCAGCCGCTGATTAAAGAAGACGACATTCTGTGGATCCACGACTACCACCTGCTGCCGTTTGCTGCCGCATTACGCAAGCTGGGCGTGAAAAATCGCATCGGTTTCTTCCTGCATATTCCGTTCCCGACGCCGGAGATTTTCAATGCAGTGCCGACGCATGATGAGCTGATCAAAATGATGAGCGAATACGACCTGCTCGGTTTCCAGACCGAAAGCGATCGTCAGGCGTTTCTCGATAATCTGAGCCAGCTTACCGCGCTGGAACAAACCGGTTCCGGCACCCATCAGGCTTTCGGTAATACTTTTGCCACCGGCGTGTATCCGATCAGTATTGCGCCAGAAAGTATTAAAGAGATGGCGGAAGGGCCGCTGCCGCCAAAAATGGCCGCCATTGAACGTGAACTGCGTGAAGCGCAGAATATTATTTCCTGCGAGCGCCTCGATTACACCAAAGGGCTGCCGGAGCGTTTTCTGGCCTTTGAAGCGTTGCTGGAAAAATTCCCGCAGCATCGCGGCAAAGTGCGTTATACCCAGATTGCGCCGACGTCGCGTGGCGATGTGCAGGCCTATCAGGAACTGCGTCATCAGCTGGAAACCGAAGTCGGACGCATCAACGGTAAATACGGCAGCATGAATCAGACGCCGCTGTTCTATCTCAACCAGCATTTTCAGCGCAGTCTGCTGATGAAATTGTTCCGTCTGACCGACGTCGGGCTGGTGACGCCGCTGCGTGACGGCATGAATCTGGTGGCGAAAGAGTATGTCGCGGCGCAGGATCCGGCTGACCCCGGCGTACTGGTGCTTTCGCAATTTGCCGGCGCGGCGAATGAACTCACCTCGGCGCTGATTGTCAATCCTTATGACCGTGATGACGTGGCGTCGGCGCTGGATAAAGCCCTGACCATGCCGCTGGCCGAACGTCAGGCGCGATATAACGACATGATGGCCGTGCTGACTAAAAATGATATCGCAAACTGGGGTGACACCTATTTGCGAGATCTGAACAATCTGACATTGCACGGCGGCAAATAAAACGCTGTTGCAATCGTTCTCAAAATCCAAGTCCTCTAACCAAAAGGCTCGCTTATGCTAAATGAGAAATATCAGACGAAGGAGATCGCAGCACCGGAAGGCGAAGAGTTTCGTCTGAGCGAACTCGAGCCAATTGAGCTGATCCTTGACCGGATGATGGACGCCGAGCCGGAACCGGAGATGATCGAAGGTCTGCCGCCTTCCGATGCGCTGACGCCTGCCGACCGATATATGGAACTGTTCACCAGCGTCCAGTCCTCATCGCTTTTTGCCGACAGCAAAACGTTTCCTGACTGTCCGCCAAAAATGGATCCGCTGGATATCCTGCTGCGCTACCGCCGGATAAAAAACCATCCGGGCTTTAATCTGAAACGCTTTGTTGAGGCGCATTTCTGGCTGCCGGAACCGCACGGTGACGAATACGTGTCTGATCCGGGTGATTCGCTGAAAGAGCACATCGATAAACTCTGGCCGGTGCTGACGCGCCAGCCGGAAGACCATGTTTCCTGGTCGTCACTGCTGCCGCTACCGCAGGCTTACGTGGTGCCGGGGGGGCGTTTTGGCGAAACCTACTACTGGGATTCGTATTTCACCATGCTGGGACTGGCGGAAAGCGGGCGCAACGATTTGCTGCGCACCATGGCCGATAACTTTGCGTGGTTGATCGAGATTTACGGGCATATCCCTAACGGCAACCGCACCTATTATCTCAGCCGTTCGCAGCCGCCGGTCTTTGCGCTAATGGTCGAACTGTTTGAAGAGGATGGTGTGCGCGGTGCGCGTCGTTATCTTGATCATCTCAAAATGGAATATGAATTCTGGATGGATGGCGCGGATTCACTGGCACCCAATCAGGCTTATCGCCACGTGGTTTGTCTGCCGGATGGCACCTTGCTCAACCGTTACTGGGATGACAGGGACACGCCGCGTGATGAATCCTGGCGCGAAGATGTGGAAACCGCGAAACTCTCCAGTCGTCCGGCTAACGAAGTTTACCGCGATCTGCGCGCCGGTGCGGAATCAGGCTGGGATTATTCCTCGCGCTGGCTGCGTGATGGTCACCGGCTGGCCAGTATCCGCACCACGCAGTTTATTCCAATCGACCTCAACGCTTTTTTATTCAAACTGGAAAGCGCCATCGCCAATATTTCCGGCCTCAACAGTGACCGGGCGACCGAAGCGGAGTTCCGCCAGAAAGCTGAAACCCGCCGTGAAGCCATCAACCGCTATTTGTGGGATGAGACAGAAGGGTGCTTCCGCGATTACGACTGGCACCGTCAGCAGCTGGCACTGTTCTCAGCCGCCAGCGTGGTGCCGTTGTACGTCGGTCTGGCCACGCATCATCAGGCCGTTCGTATTGCTGACGCCGTGCAGACGCGCCTGCTGACCTCCGGCGGACTGATGACCACGGAATACGAAACCGGCGAACAGTGGGATAAACCTAACGGCTGGGCGCCGCTGCAATGGATGGCAATTCAGGGCTTCAAGCTGTATGGCAACGACGCACTCGGCGACCAGATTGCCCGCAGCTGGCTGAAAACGGTAAATCAGTTTTACCAACAGCATCATAAACTTATCGAGAAATATCACATTTCCGGCAATGCGTCGCGCGAAGGTGGCGGCGGGGAATACCCGCTTCAGGACGGCTTCGGCTGGACCAACGGCGTCGTCCGCCGCCTGATTGGTTTGTACGGCGAAAACTACGACTGATCCGCGATCCCATCACCACTGTGACCCTGCTCCACCAGCCAGTCTTCAGAGGCGTGGTGGAGCAGGTTGATGTTTTACCTGGTGGGCTCAGCGCTGGCCTGAAATATCCGTTAGAGGCTGGGATATTTGCCGTCATCATCCACCAGATCCACGGCGGTCAGATACCAGCGGTGCTGCTGATACACCAGACGGTACTCATACGTCGGCGTGTAGTATTGCTGCGGGAACTTCGTCACCACCACCGCTGCGCCACCTTTGATTTTCACCGACACGATTTTCTCTTTAGCCGGATCGTGCATCGGTTCAGAGCTGTAAGCGACAGGTTCGCCGACAAAATCGGGCAGGGTGTATTTCTTCAGCATCTCGCGGTAGGTTTTATCTGCCATCGCCATATTGTCAGCGGATGTCTGATCCGCTTTCGCCGCCATGGTCTGGTTATTCCAGCGCAAATAATCTGTCTGGAAGGCAACCACTACATCTGCCGGAGACGCCATCTCAGCCGCCTGCGCGGCACCAACTTTCAAACCCGGCCAGCACAAAAGCAGGCTAGTCAGTAAAGTCATGAAAATACGGAAACCGAAAGGAAGGATGCGCAAAATAAAGTCTCGCTGAGCAAAAGCATCAATGAAAGCATAATGATAGAGCAAAGCCTTGCTGCGGGAAACACAGCAAGGTGCAATTGAGCAGGCAATCTTATGATCCGGTTTCCCTGTACGCCGAACACCGATTTTAGCGTGTTTTTATTCCTGGCAATTCTTCGGAAAAACGCGCCGTAATGGCATCACGTTCATAGCCCTGACGCTCAGTCAGAATGTGGTAGAGATCGGGGCGACGTCCTGCCATCCAGCGCCTGCCGGTACTCATCGGAATAAGCGAAAGATCCAGTTCTGCACTCACCATCGCGTCTGCCGCCGCCCAGGTTTCTTCGACGATGCGGCCGTACGGGTCGATAATCATCGCGTTTCCTGTGCGGACTTCATCATCGTCTGCACCCACGCCATTGCTGAACAAAATAAACATGCCGTTATCGTGCGCCCGCGACGGCAGCCAGCGCATCAGCCACTCACGGCCACTGGCACCTTTAAAGGCTTCGGTGATTTCCTCCGGTCGTGTGGCGCGCTGCTCCCATAATTCCAGCGCAACGGGCTTCATGCCGTACGGACTGCGGGAATTTGTGCCACCGGTCTGATGCGGTGCCAGTAAAATATCTGCCCCCAGCAGTGCCGTTGCACGGGCGTTTTCCACCAGATTGTTATCCCAGCAGATAAGGATACCGACCTTCACGCCCCAGGGCGTATCAAACACAGTATAGGTATCGCCGCAACTGATGGAAGGATGTTCAAAGGCGTGCATTTTGCGGTGCGTATGCACTGAACCGTCCGGCATACAGGCGGCATAGGCGTTATAAAGACGACCGTCATCTCCCCGCTCGATAAAACCGGCACCAATCAGCATCTGATGTTTCACGGCCAGTTTGCGGATAAGGCGCACAGACGAACCAGTTTCGACGGATTCGGCCAGCGCCGCCACACCGTCGTTATCCAGTTTCGGCACATGCCAGTAGCCGGTGATACACATTTCCGGGAAAGCCAGAATTTGTACGTCGTTAATCGCCGCCTGCTGGATAAAACCCTCCATCATCATCAGATTATATTTTTTGTTTCCGGCCTGATGCTGAAACTGAACTACCGCCGTTTTAATCGATGCCGACATTGTCATTCTCCGTAACGTTAAGGTTTAGGGTTCACGCTGGTATTAAAGCAATGCGGCTGATAACTTTATAATGAAGTATTTTCTGGTTCTGATAACTAAACGGAATGCAAAATGAATACGCGTTTGCTCAAAGCTTTCGTCACGCTGGCGCAGGCAGGGAATTATGCAGCGGCGGCTGATACTCTTTCCATCTCGCAACCGGCGCTGACCAAGCAGATCAGTTTGCTGGAATCCCGCCTTAACGTGATGCTGTTTGATCGCGGACGCCATGGCACCACGCTTACGCCGGGAGGGCGACGACTTTTGCCCGAAGCGGAGAAGGTGCTGCGTCAGATGACGGCCTTTATGCAGCACGTCGGTCAGGTGGAAAAGGGCGGTCAAGGGTTACTGGCGGCGGGATTTGGCCTGTCGAGTTTTACCTTTGCGCCGCAATGCATCGCCAGGTTCAGGGCAGTATATCCCGGTGTGGATATCACGCTGGAAGATCTGCCTTCTGCCGTGCAATACGACATGTTGCAAAGCGGGGAATTACAGACTGGATTTGTGCGCGTGCCACCGGCTGCACCGTTGAGTTATCACACCTTGTTTGAAGATCAACTGGTGTGTGTGGTGCCCGCTGACGACGGAACGACGGTCGCAGGCTGGCTGAAACAGAAACCGCTGCTGCGTTTATACCCCGATCGCGGGCGGGGGCTGAACGCACAAACTGACCGCTTTCTGGATGAAAACCAGTTGCACACGCCTTTCGTACAGCAGTCCGAAGATATCCAGACGATTGTCGCGCTGGTTGTCGCCGGTGTTGGTGTCGCGCTGCTGCCCAATAGTGTCATGCATATTGCGCCGCCAGGACTGAAGACGCTGCCGCTGAGTGGCAAAGCCACCCGCTGGCAGGTCGGGATCGCATGGGATCCGCGCAGAGAGGATTTAATCCGCGATAATTTTGTGCGGATGGTGACTGAAATGACGGATGCTGGCTAAAACCCTCGAATCCTTCACTAGCCTTGATCAGTCTTTCTTCAGATAAAGCCCCGGACGGGTGATCACCCAGGTGTAATTGGGCTCGTTCACCGGCGTATAGCCAAACTTCTCATACAGCCAGGGTGCCGTTGAGGTAAACAGCGCCATTCTGCGCAGCCGGGCGGTGACCGGATGCGACTGAACACATTCAATCAGCCATGCTCCCAGATTTTTCCCCTGATATTCCTCTAACACATACACATCGCACAGATAGGCAAAGGTGGCGTAATCAGTAATGAAACGTGCGTAACCGATTTGTTTTTCATCGTCGAACAAGCTGAAATTGAGGCTGTTTTCCGCGCCATCGCGCACCGTTTGCTCGTCAATTCCCGGCGCCCAGCTCGAGCGGGTCAGATAGGCGTGGACGGCAGGAATATCCAGCTGGCTGATGTCGGTGGTTATCCGGTAGGCGTCTTTGCTCCAGTTGCAGACTTCTTTCACATTTGTCACAGAATCCTCACGAGTACGTTATAAAACGGGTTATTTTCAACCTTAGCGGTTATCTGGAAGAAATTCACGCCTGCGCCGCACTATAAAAAACAGGCTGGATGATGTATCCTGCATTGATTATTGGTATGCTGTATATAATTACAGTATAAGGAGCGAATCATGGCTGTTGAAACAAAGTTTGTTGTCGTCAGAAAAGGTGAAGAAAAAATGACATTTGCCAATAAGAAAGAAGCGGACGCTTACGACAAAATGCTCGATATGGCAGATGCTTTTACTGACTGGTTGTTGCAGAGCGAACTTGAGATCGATGAATCGCTGGCAGAAAACATTGCCCTTCGCCTGGCTGAGCAAAAAGATACCGTTCAGCACATCCTGCGCACCAGCAAGCTGCCGGAAGAAGAAGCTGCAAAAGAACCTGTCGCGCAGATTGAAGAACCGGCAGTGACTGAAGCTGAAACAGAAGAAGCAGCGGAAGAAAACACCGAAGAAACCGCAGCAGCGCCAGCTCCTAAAAAGACGCGTGCGGTTAAAGCGGCCTGAATCGCTTTCTGCTCTCCGTAAAAAAACCGGCTTATCAGGCCGGTTTTTTTGTTTTTTATAAGCGATATTTGAAAATAAAAATTTTCTGAAAGACGCTTATTTGTGTTGTTTCGCGAACTCTTCTTTAGCTTTCTTCAGTTGCTGCTGGAAAGCGTCGTTGGTGTGCAGCGTTGCTACAACCGCAGAACCGACGATACGCGCTGCATCCACATCACTCTGCCAGTGGTATCCGCAAATCACGCGGCTCTGGCCTAAATCATAGCCACGCTGCAGGATCTGATCCTGACGTTGCGGGTTGATTTCAGTCAGCACTAACGCCGTTGCCCAGCCAATAGACGTATGACCTGAAGGATAAGAGCCGTTCTTCGAAAGCTTATCCTGCTCGGTGGTGTTACAGGTCGGGACGCCGTAGAAGGCAAACGGGCGGATACGCATGTACTTCTCTTTCGCGCCACGCGTCGCCAGATCTCCGGCATCTTCAATCATATTGGTCAGCAGCTTGTGCAGTTCCGGCGTGTCTTTGGCGGTGATCGGTGATCCAAACGCACCGGAGAAGGCATTCGCCACACCGCCTCCGCTCAGGTTTGCATCTTCAGCAGCCTGCTTGCCGCGCTCGGTTGAACGCAGCAGACGGCCTTGCTCATACATCGCCTGGTCATTGAGGAACGCAATGCTGCCCACAGCCGGTGGCGGTGGCAGTAAAGTCAGGCTGTTGATGGCCTGGTCATTCTTTAAATAGTAGAGATCCGGTTTGGTGGTGGCATCGTTGCCGGTCAGGGCAAACGCATTAAATGATACAAGTCCCGCGAGGCAAAAAGTGGTGAGTCTTTTCATGTTAGCTTCCTTACGTGCAGCTATTTTATTTTCATTACGGAATCATTTCCGTAACATTTCCTAACATCGGGTAGTAAAACAAAATAGGTGACAGAAAGTTGGTATGAGATCTCAAAACGAGAAATTGATAGCGGGCGTGAATGTTTTACGGCTAAAAAATGGGCTTTTTAAGGGAAAGCTGTAATCAGCGGCGAAATTTGGTACAACATTTTCTCCGCCTATCCGTCTGTTCATCCGACACAGGGAGATTGCTATGCCAGATAAATTGTCCGCTCAATGCCATTGTGGTGCCGTCACGTTCAAGGTCGCACTGACCGACGGTTTTAACGGCGTGCTGCGCTGCAACTGTTCATTTTGCCGTATGCGCGGCGCGGTCGTCGCCACTGCCGGTGAAATTGACATCACGCAAGGCAAGGATAAGCTGACGGAATATCGCTTTAACAGCGGTGAGGCCGCGCATTTCTTCTGTTCGGTCTGCGGTATTTATACCTTCCATCAGCGTCGCTCCAATCCCGAATTTTATGGCGTCAATGTCGCCTGCATCGAAGGCGTATCGCCCTTCGATTTCTCTCCGATCCCGGTCAGTGATGGCATCAACCATCCGAAAGACGGCGGGAAGGGCGGCGTGGCGGGCTACGTTATTTATGAACCCAACATTTCTGAATCTGACTCCTGATAATGATTTCTGACGCATAAGGAAACGCAATGAATTCTGATACTGCCTACACACTGGCCACTGTCCCGGCACCGGTCACTTACCCTCAGGTGCCCACGCCGGTGTTGTCGGATGAAACCATGAAAGCCCGCCTGAACAACGTTCTGAGCGCCATGCAGCAACAAGGCTTATCGTCGCTGGTGATTTACGCCGATAAAGAACACGGCGGCAATTTTGAATACCTTTCTGGTTTTATCCCGCGTTTTGAAGAAGCTTTGCTGGTGGTAAGCAGTGACGGCGAACTGACCTACATAATGGGTAACGAGAATCTCAAACTGGTGCCGCATGCCCGCAACGGAGGAGCCTGTCTGCACGCGCCGGTGTTTTCCCTTCCCAATCAGCCGATGAAACATCATCAGCCGCTGCAAAATCTGCTGGCAACGGCTGGCGTGACAGCGTCACAAACCACCGGCGTCGCGGGCTGGAAATTGTTCCGTACCGATCCGCAAACAGATCCATACAGCTTTGATGTTCCGGCGTTTATTCTGGATGCTGTGCGCAATGCTGCCGGTGGAAAAGAGAATGTGGTGAATGCCACCGGCCTGTTTATCGCACCTGAAAATGGCGCACGCTGCATTAATAACGCCAATGAAGTCGCGTTTTATGAGTACGGCGCAAATCTGGCGTCATCCAGCCTGATGGCCGCACTGGACGCGATTGCTCCCGGAAAATCCGAGAAAGAAGTCGGTCAGTTGCTGGCAGGCGATGGTCAGCAGGGCAATGTCATCATGATTGCCGCAACCGGCGACCGGTTCGCTCACGCCAGTCTTTATCCCTCGGACAAAGTCATCCGTCACGGGGATAAATTTTCACTGACCGTCGGTTATAAAGGGGGGTTATCGAGTCGTGCCGCGTACGTCGTTGCCAGTGAGGAAGAGTTGCCGCAGGACGTCGCTGACTGGCTGCCGCGTCTGGCGATCCCTTATTATCATACGGTGGTCACCTGGCTGGAGAATTTGCATATCGGTATGCGCGGTGGCGATGTATACCGCCTGGTGGAAAAAACGCTTGAGCAGAAAACCTGGAACTGGCATCTCAATCCGGGGCATCTGGTGGCCGATGAGGAATGGCTGTGTTCGCCGGTTTACCCTGATTCGGCCGTGCCACTGGCGAGCGGAATGCTGTTCCAGATAGATATTATTCCCTCGCTGCCGGGTTACGGAGGCAGCAGCATTGAAGATACCGTTGCGCTGGCGGATGAAGCGTTGCGCCGCGAACTGGAAAGTCAGTATCCGCAGGTCTGGCAACGGATGGTGGCGCGCAAAAAATATCTGGCGGACGTGCTGAACATTCAAGTTTCTGACGATGTGATTTTGCTGTCGAACACCGTGGGTTATCTGCGCCCGTTCCTGCTCGATAAAACACGTGCGCTGGTGAAGGCGTAGAAGGTATAAAAGAAAAGGGAGGCAATTTTCCTCCCTTCAAAATGATGGCAAACATGAAAAGCTGAGCCATTGCCGTAACCGGTTATTTAATCTTTTTACCCTGACCATCCACAACCTGTTCACCGTCTTCTTTGGTAAACGCGCCACGTTGAGTATCAGGCAAAATGTCCAGCACCACTTCAGACGGGCGGCACAGTCGGGTTCCCAGCGGGGTCACCACGATCGGACGATTGATCAGAATGGGATGCTGCAACATAAAACTCATCAGCTGATCGCCGGTGAAGACATCCTCAGCCAGTCCGAGTTGCTCATAAGGCTCAACGTTCTTACGCAGCAACTGCCGCGGGGTAATATCCATATCTGCAAGCAACGTAGCCAGTTCCTCACGGGATGGCGGCGTTTCCAGATACAGAATAACGGTGGGTTCAGTGCCGCTGTTGCGGATCATTTCCAGCGTATTACGAGACGTACCGCATGCCGGGTTGTGATAGATAGTGATCAAGCTCATAGGATATCTCATTAGAAAGTGACTGATAGCCGCAACGCCAGCGCAGCAAGCGTGACGAACAGCACCGGAATAGTCATCACCATGCCCACCCGGAAGTAATATCCCCAGGTGATTTTGATATTTTTTTGCGACAGAACATGCAGCCACAACAATGTTGCCAGACTGCCAATGGGCGTGATTTTTGGCCCCAGATCGCTGCCGATCACATTGGCGTATATCAGCGCTTCTCTGATAACACCGGTCGCGGTACTGCCATCAACAGACAGCGCGCCGATAAGAACGGTAGGCATGTTGTTCATCACTGACGACAGGAAAGCCGTGAGGAAACCCGTTCCCAGAGTGGCGACCCACAACCCCTGATCTGAGAGATGATTTAACAGGGAGGAAAGATAGTGGGTCAGCCCGGCGTTGCGTAGCCCGTAGACCACCAGATACATTCCCAGCGAGAAGATAACGATTTGCCACGGCGCGCCACGCAACACTTTTCCAGTGTTAATGGCATGACCTCTCTTCGCAACAGCCAGCAGAAGCAGGGCACCCGCGGCAGCGACCAGGCTGACTGGCACCCCCAGCGGCTCCAGGGCAAAGAATCCCACCAGAAGCAAAACCAGAACCAGCCAGCCGGTTTTAAAGGTTCCGGCATCACGGATAGCGGCTTTCGGCTCTTTTAACAGCGTGACATCGTAAACAGCAGGAATGTCTTTGCGGAAAAACAGGTGGAGCATGAGCAGCGTTGTCGCAACAGACGCCAGATTGACCGGTACCATTACGGCGGCATATTCAGTAAATCCGAGATGAAAGAAATCCGCCGAGACGATATTGACCAGATTCGACACAATCAGCGGCAAGCTGGCCGTATCGGCAATAAACCCTGCGGCCATGACAAATGCTAACGTTGCCCGCTGACTGAATCCGAGTGCCAGCAGCATCGCAATGACGATGGGGGTCAGAATAAGCGCGGCACCGTCGTTAGCAAACAGTGCAGCGACCATCGCGCCCAGCAGGACAATCCAGGTAAAGAGCAACCGTCCCCGGCCATTGCCCCAGCGGGCGACATGCAGTGCGGCCCACTCAAAAAAACCTGACTCATCAAGCAACAGACTGATGATGATCACAGCAATAAAGGTTGCGGTCGCATTCCAGACAATCTGCCATACCACCGGAATATCGGCAGGGTGAACGACACCTGTCAGCAAAGCCAGACCGGCGCCCAGCGTAGCGCTCCAGCCAATTCCCAGTCCCCTTGGTTGCCAGATAACCAGAATGAGGGTGAATACAAAAATAGCACCAGCCAGTAACATCAGAAACCCCTGACACATTCACTATGGTGAATGTGAATGCATGTTTTAACAAGAAGTGGGCGATGTGTTGTCGAGCTTTTTGCGCACATTCTCTCTTTCACAATTCCACGCTGAATCAATAATGGCTGCAGCCCAGGCAGGCATATGGGGGGACAACCGGTAATGCACCCATTTTCCTTCCCGGCGATCGATAACCATCCCGGACTCTCGCAACATCGCCATGTGACGGGATATTTTCGGCTGAGATTCCGCCGTTGCTGCGCAAATATCACAGACACACAGCTCACCTGATTCGCGCAGAAGCATCACAATGGCCGAGCGGGTTTCATCGGAGAGCAGTTTAAAAAGCTGGACAGGCTGAAGCATGGAAAACCTCGGTTTGAAATACTCACATATATGCTATTTCATATGTATTAAGTTTTAAAGCATAACTTACGACACGGGGAAATTTTATAACGCAGTTACCTGCAATTGAACCAGATTGCTTTGATGGGGCGATTGCTGGCAGAAATGGGAGCAGAAGTGGAAATCTTTAATCCTTCCGGTTGCCTTTGCCGGATGATGCGCCGGATACCCATTCGAAAGTGCTCGAATCAAGGTTTAAGGAAAGGTGTACCGGCTTATCGGTGATATATTCATACAAATGAGTGCAGAACAATATACTTAACAACAATCTTTAAGAGGCGAATTAAATGTACAAGCTTGGATTTTTGCTGATTATTATCGCCATATCTGGCTGTATTGACCTCGGCCGGGTAGGGACGCACCCGACCCTAAAGACTGCTTACTTTGACGGTAAGCCACAAGACGTGTCGGATTGCCTATTCTTAGCCGCGCAAAAACAACGCCTGACGTTACTGGAAGATGAAACCGGTGCCGGTGGTTTACAACGATATAACTTAAAAGACGGGAATGATGAGGATGTCGCATGGATTGATTTATCTTCTGGCGGCAGGAGAAAAACCAGTGCTAATTTTTACTATGCTCCGCATGCACCCGAGATTACGGCTGCGATAAATTCGATGATCTCCCAATGTCGGCTTTTGTAGTTGAAGGCTGATTCAGTCTCGCAAAAATGCAAATGCATCAGACGCCAGTGGCATAAAGCATCCGCATCTCCTATCGATGTAAACCAACAGGCAGCACTTGGAGGCACGTCCTTCAAACTAAAAAGTGACATTATCAAATGGGACTTACAATTTGGTGCGCATAATCATGATTATGTTAAATTGAATGCATTGATCAATGCGTTCATCATTCATCCCCCATCCCCCCGTCGCATGTTGACTCATTCAGTATTGATTCTGTCATATTGGCTGGCACAATGCCCAATTCATAACTACCTTGAATAATCCGCATCCGGATTGTGTAAATCCAGTATAAATAACTGACAACCAAAGGCCTCCCTATGAGCGAAGTAAAAATTGTTGCCACACTGACCCCTTTGCCCGAATTCATCGAAACGGTAAGAGATGCCGCATTGGCAATGGTTTCTCCAACTCATCAAGAAGCAGGATGCCTGCAATATGATCTGCATGAAAGTCATGCTGTACCCGATGTGCGTAACCTCGAAAATAAAGGCAAAGTCTCATTCATCTTTATTGAACGCTGGAAGTCTGAAGAAGATTTGAAAAAACACGTGGCAATGCCTTACCACGACGATTTTCTCGATATCCTGAACGGTAAACTGGAAAGCCTGAACGTTCAGCGTCTGACTGAGCTGTAATAAGTCTCGCATCCTTCACATCCCCTGTACAAAAATCCGACGCATTGCCTGAACCAGGCATAAAAAAGGCAGCGCCGGAAATCCCGATGCTGCCCTGATAGTCTTTATCGCATCACATCAAAACGCATAATTCGCGCTGACCGAGACACTGCGCGGTTCGCCGTAAACGGCGTAATCACTGAGCCATGAGTAATAGGTGCGGTCAAACAGGTTGTTGATGTTGGCCTGAACCGACAACTGTTTTGTCACCTGATAACGGGTGAACAGATCGACAATCGCCGTGCTGCCCTGCGATACACGATGGGTCTCGCCGTCTGGCCCGGTTGCATCCTGGAAGGTGCGGTTTTGCCAGTTAACACCGCCGCCTACCGTCAGATCAGGCATCATCGGCAACTGGTAACGGCTGAACAGTTTCAGCTGTGTCTGTGGCATGTTGCTGTTCAGGCGGCTGCCGGTATCGTCTTTCGCCACATAACGCGTCGCACCGAAGGTCATTTGCAGATTGTCGGTGACAGCGCCGCTCAGCTCAAACTCTGCCCCTTTGCTCACTGTGCCATTTGCCGCGACGTACGCCTGCTCGCTGGAACCGTTGACATAATTGCTACCATCGGCCTGCGCGACATTATCCTGCTCAATACGGAACACCGCCAGCGAGGCGTTAAGACGACCGTCCATCCATGCCGATTTCAGGCCAGTTTCGTAGTTTTTACCCGTAGTCGGTGACAGATAATGGCCGTTGATATCGCGGTCTGTCTGCGGCTGGAAGATTGAGGTGTAGCTGGCGTAGGCCGACCAGGTGTCATTGATGTCATACACCAGCCCGCCGTATGGCGTTATGTTGTTCTTCTGCATGTTGCCGCTGCTGCCATTGCTGGTCCACTCGGTGTAACGCGCGCCGACGATCAGCGAAAGCGGATCAGCCAGCGAGAAGCGTGTGGCGAAATAGCCCGCTTTCTGACGAACCACATCGTCGGCGTTCAGGTACCAGTCGCCCCACTCCGGCTCGCTGACGCTGCCGTCCCAGCTGTTGCCAAAGCTGCCAATGGCGTCGCTGTCAATGGATCCATCCGCACTGTAAGTCTGGTTATGCTGGCGGCTGTAGCTGAGACCAGCAACCATCTGATGCTGACGACCAAACAGTTCAAACGGCCCGGTGGCATAGGTATCCACCGAATCCACTTTGCGCGTGCCACGGTCTTTACTGCCAAAACCGCTCAGCCCTTCACCAGTGGTGTGATCCGGGAAATCCATCAGATACAGCAGTTTATCATTAAAGGTTTGCTCGCCATGCGTGCCGTTAACCCGCCATGTCCAGCCGTTATCAAAATCGTGTTTCACGTTGGCGAACACTTTACGCGACTGAATGGCGTAATTTGTCCAGTCGGCGGAAGTATTGGTGCTGCGGTCGTAATGCGTACGCGAACCGTCCGTATACCAGGTCGGCAGGCCGCCCCAGGTCGGATTGCCGGTGTTGGTTTCCTGATAATCGTACCCCAGAGATACCGTGGTGTTGTCAGTAACATCGGCATCGATCACGCCGTAGAGGAATTTTTTACGCTTGTGATAACGATCCAGCCAGCTGTCCTGATCCTGATAGCCCGCCACGACCCGTCCGCGCACTGAACCTTCCTGATTCAGCGGGCCGGAAGCATCCAGCACATAACGCTGCTTGTTCCAGCTGCCATAACTGGCGCTGATATCGCCGGTAAATTCTTTGCTGTCGGCGTGTTTACGCACCATGTTCACCGACGCTGCCGGATTACCTGCGCCGGTCATCAGGCCGGTTGCGCCACGCACCACTTCGATACGGTCATAAATCGCCGTGTCTTCAGCTGCATCGCCAAAGTTCCAGGTGTCGCTGACGGACGAAGGAATATCGTCATAGGTGTAATTGTTGATGTAAAAGCCACGGGAGAAATAGGACACGCGTTCGCTGTCGATCACTTCCGTGGAGATGCCCGTGGTGTTGTCGAGCACATCGCCGACCGATTGCAGGTTCTGATCCTGCATACGCTGTCGGGTGATCACGCTGACCGACTGCGGAATATCGCGCGGGGTCAGGTTCATTTTGGTGCCGGCGGTCGTCGTTTTCACCGCATAATCCTGCGCGTCACTGCCGGCGACGGTCGGTGAGCCTTCGATCACCATATCCTGCGAGTCGCCAGATGTTGCGGCATTTGCCGTGCTGCTGGTTTCAGCCGCCCAGACGGGATTGATCGCCACAACAATAGCCAGCGCCAGTGATGAAACGGTAAAGACTTTTCTTATATCTGGTGCGCAAAACTCCGCGACTTTTCCCCTGCCAGTAAAAGACATAACGCATTCTCGTAGAATTTTTTGATGACGCGACGCTGTTTCTATTTTTTATTTTTACAAGAACAGATCGCAATGAGAACGGGAATAGTAATTATTAGCATTGGCATTGTCGCGAGAAGGTTCATTTTTATTGCGTAACAAATTATTAATTTGAGTTTAGGGAGAATGGGAAGTTTTGATGAAGGAATGCAGGCTTCCTGCCTGCATTCCTGAGCATGATGTTACTGCGCCTTACTTACCCGCCAGACGACGTTGCCCGCATCGTCGGCAATCAGTACGCCGCCCTGTTTATCCATCGCCAGCCCGACAGGAAGACCGCGAACCTGTTTCTGATCATCAGTCAGGAACCCCGTCACCACAGGTTGCGGCAGCCCCACCGGTTTACCCTTTTCGAATTTCACCCACATCACCTGATAGCCGTTCAGCGGTTTACGGTTCCAGCTGCCGTGCTCGCTGACGAAAGCACCATCGCGATATTGCGGCATGTTTTCGCCGGTATAGAACAGCAATCCAAGGGGCGCGACGTGTGAGCTGATGGCATAATCAGGCTTGATCGCTTTCTCTACCAGATCCGGACGCGGCGGTTTGACCCGTTCATCAACGTGCTGGCCGTAATAGCTGTATGGCCAGCCGTAGAAACCGTGTTCCTGTACCGACGTCATGTAATCCGGCACCAGATCAGAGCCAATTTCATCGCGCTCATTCACCACCGCCCAGAGTTTTCCACTCTGCGGTTCCCATTGCAGGCCGGTCGGATTGCGTAATCCGCTGGCAAAAATGCGGCTGGCCCCGGTTGCAGCATCCACTTCCAGTATCGCCGCACGACGGTCTTCTGCCCCGATGCCATTCTCGGTGATATTACTGTTCGAACCGACGCCGACGTACAGTTTGCTGCCATCCGGACTGGCCAGCAGGGATTTCGTCCAGTGATGGTTAATCGGACCGCCCGGCAACAGCGTCACCACTTCACCAGGCGCGGTAATTTCTGTTTCACCTGTCTGATAGGGATATTTTATCAGGCTGTCAGCACTCGCTATCCACAGCGTATTTCCGGTCAGCTGAATGCCGAAAGGTGAGTTTACCTGCGCAATAAACGTATGTTTCTCCCATTTGCCGCCGGTATTACGCAGCAACGTAATGCGGTTGCCGCCCTCGCCGCCTTTACCTGACGACTTCTGCACTATGCCCATAATCAGCTCTTTCGGACGGAAGATGAGTTTTTTGGCCGGACCATTCGATTCCGCCACCAGCACATCGTTATTGGGCAGCACGTAAACCTGACGGGGATGTTTCAACCCTTCAGCGATTTTCTCGATTTTCAGTCCGTCGGCAACTTTCGGCATTTCGCCGCTTTTCCAGGGAATACCTTCCGGCACTTTCATTGGCGGCATCAGGAAATTCTGCGCTTTTGGCAGTTCAGGATCTGCCCCGGTTTGTTTTTTCGGATCAATTTGCGAACTGTTATCACAGCTGCTGAGCAGCCCGGCAAGCACACAGGCGGACAACAAACGTTGATAATTTTTCATCGTATCGCCCCTCCTGCAACCGGAAGGCGTAATGCCAGCTGGACATTGGCCAGAAGCATAAGCACCACCACCAGCGTTGAAAGAATGACGCCCGCCGGGACAACCGCATAAGCATCACGGCTGTGAATAAAGGCATTGAAAATCGCCAGCACGATTGCCAGCAGGTTCAGCCAAAAGTGCAGTTTACGCGCGCTGTCAGCGATAGATTCAGGACCTGTCCAGACCTGGAACAGATTGATAAGACGAGGAATAACAGCGATGAAAAGCCCCAGTACAATCAACCAGTTCGCCGCATCGGTCCACATGGTGATAAAGGTTTTCATATAGAGAATGTCGAAAATCCAGGCGGCGACAAAAAAACCAAGAGGAATGGGGTTTAACAGTTCGTACAACGCCGTGGCAATTCCACGGCGCGTCGAATTCGAATGCGTTTGCATGTCCTTCTCCTTTGACTAATCCAAAGCTGTCAGCGCCAGAAATGGCGCGACAGCCGACAGGGTTACCTGTAATAGATTAGTAAAGTTGAAGAATGCTGCCGGAATGAATGCCGCTAAGCAGACGGTTTCATCACGAGAAATTTTCCAGAACAGACAGAAACGTATGCCGGTCGCCGTGGCCTTCGGTTAAGCGCACGCGCCCTTCGATGTCGGCAAGATGGTGGTCCATCAGCTGCTGCGCTTTGGTCAGGTCTTTCTCTTTGATGGCCGCCACAATCATTCGGTGATGATCCGCGCCGCAATCGTCCTTATGCTCTTCTTCATACAAAGACATCACCAGTGAGAGCCGCGCGACAATCTTCGCCAGCATTTCGGTCAGCACAGGATTCCCGGCGATTTCCGCCAGCACGATGTGGAATTTGCCGGAAAGCACGGTTTTCGATTTTTCATCGCCATGATGATGGATGTGCTCTTCCTCATCCGCCAGCTTTTCCAGTGCTTCCAGCTGTTCGGAAGTCGCCCTTTCCACCACCAGCTCCAGCAGAAGGGCTTCGATTTTACGCCGTGCTTCAAACAGGTTTCTGGCCTGCTCAATACCGGGTTCTGCGACAAACGTGCCACGATTTCTTTTGCGCTCAAGCAGATGGTCGCTTTCCAGTACGCCCAGCGCGCCACGCACCACCGTGCGGCTGACACCAAAATGTTCGGCAATCGCCTCTTCGAGAATTTTGGTGCCCGGTTTTAACGCACCTTCACCAATCGCCGCCGCCAGCGTGGCACGGATCCGCTCGGAAACATCGTCGTTATTATCGGCCGTACTGGCCGCGACCGGCGCTGTCCTGACGCTTTGCGCGCGCGTTTTCTTCATTGTTGTCTCCAGATTTACGCTCAGTCATATCTTATGCCGGACAAAGGCGCTCCGGTCATTGCGGGTTTAAGTATCTCGTTAAGAATGTTTCTGCGCAAATGCTGAATAAGCTTGTGGCAATATTTGCACAGAAACTCTTAATCCCCAGGCTTCAGGCTAATATTATGCCTTTCTGTTCGCAGATAGCGCGGATATGGCGTGCAGAGTCCTGAATAAACCGCGTCGCAGCATCAAAGCCGTAAGACTGATTTTCATAGGTCGGATAACCGTACTGCGCACTTTCAAATCCTTCCCAGTCCGGGATTTCCCCTGAAGCAACGCGCTTTTCGCCTTCATCAAGCATGGCAAAATAGAGTTCAAGCTCCGTCTATTCAGATCCGGATGACCGGCACGCCAGATCGGATCATCAATCTGAATACACTGGCGCGGATTAGGCTGGCGGCGTTTGTCGTCGGTTGACTGATTAATTTCCAGCGACAGATTCAGGTCAGGATTGGCCTTAGCGAGTATCGGTAAAATCGCCGCAAAATCCACCACACCCTGACCGCAGGCACGGGGCTGGAAATCCAGACCGCCGGGCGCGCGACGACCCAGGCATCTTTAATGTGCGTCTGCCGGATATAAGGCGCCAGCCGCTGCGCCGCCATCACCGGATGCTCACCGCGCTGCAACATATTGGCGGTATCCAGCACAGCGCCGACACAGTCTTCACCCACTCTTTCAATCAGACGCAGGATTTCAAAAGACGTGATTTCGTCATGCGTCTCAATATTCATATGTACGCCATGCGCGCGCGCCACCGGCGCCAGCTTTTGCAGCACGTTGCCCATAGCCTGCAACTGTTCGTCCCAGGTGACATCGGTTCGAAAACGATCGACTGCCAGACGTCCGCGATACTCGCCTTTAAAATTACCGGGTGATACCCACATCTCGCGGCAACCTATCGCTGCGCTGGCTTCGATCATTCGTGTGAAACCCGCAATAATGTCGCCATCGCCAATCGCCCTTAATTCCGGGGCTTCTGCGCTGCAATAAGGATTGATTTTCCCCAGACCACTTTCCAGATAAAGACCTAACTCGTCCGCTTTAGCCCGGATTTCCCGCAGCATTCCCGCATCCAGCGTCGGGCTCATATCCAGTACGGTACTGAAAAATATCCCTTCCAGACCCAGTTCCCTGACATGGTCGAGGCTGCCCAGCGGTCCGCGTTTCTTAACTTCAGGGAGTTTCTGTCCGTCGATGCCTAATTTCATAAATGACTCCGCAGCTTGTGGCTGCCAAAAGAGGAATTAAAGATTCATCGTAGACAGTGCAAATCACATGCCATGACAGAGGGGCACGGCGGGGCAAGCCTAAACAATCTGAAATATCAGACATTTAAAATCAACTCCATATATTCGCAACCACTTTCGAAAGTTATTGCGAATTAAAATAACAACATTCGCACCAAAATGGTTAACACAATGCACCATCATGGCGTAACAGCAGGGTGTTTAAACATACGAATATCATGCTTTATTTTCATAAACATCTGCATGCGCAACTCTAAATTTCTATTTAACGTCTGTTTTTCAACGGGTTGAATTTTAACCTGCCGAGCATATTCGATTCTGGCACGCCGTTTGCTATTTCTTTTTCAAGCACACGACTCAGATTCGGGAAGCCATATGCCAGACATGCAAAACACCACTGAAAGCAAACGCCTGAACGTTCACGGCCTGACTCACAGTTACGGTGGAAAGAACGCCATCAGTGATGTGTCATTTTCAATAGAAGCAGGCGAGATTGTGGCGTTGCTGGGGCCGAGCGGCTGTGGCAAATCCACCGTGCTGAGGGCTATCGCCGGTCTGATCCAGCCGAAGAACGGCAAGATCGTGCTCGGTGATCAGGATCTGGCCGATGTGTCAGCCAGAGGCCGGGGGATCGGTATGGTGTTCCAGAACTATGCGTTATTCCCGCACCTGACTGTTGCCGAGAACATCGCCTATCCGCTGGCCTGTCAGCGGATTTCCCGTGCCGCCCGTAAGCAGCGTGTGGAAGAAATGCTGTCACTGGTCAGGCTGAATGATTTCGGCAACCGGCTGCCGCGCGAACTATCCGGCGGACAGCAACAGCGTGTCGCCGTCGCCCGTGCTATCGCCGGTCGTCCTTCACTTCTGCTGCTCGATGAGCCGTTTGGCGCGCTGGATCGTGCATTGCGTTTCGATCTTCAGGTGGAGCTGTTGCATCTGCAAAAAACGCTCGGCATCACCACGTTGATCGTCACTCACGATCAGGAAGAAGCGCAAAGTCTGGCAAACCGTCTGGTGCTGATGAACAAAGGCAACGTCGAACAAATTGATACGCCGATGACCGTGTATGACCGTCCGAAGACACTGTTCGTGAACACTTTCATCGGGCAGGCCAATTTGCTGCACGGTACGGTGCTGCGTTTTGAACTCGACACCACCGTCATCGGCCTGGCGGATAACCGGCAGCTTCGCCTGCCGCGCCGTCTGAATTTCACTCTGGGTTCTCGGGTCACCATCACCTTCCGTCCGGAAGAAGTGCGTTTATCCGCGCTGCCGGGTGAAAACACCCAACCCGCACGGATGACCGTCTCGGTGCCGCTCGGCCCCTCGCTGGTTCACGACCTGATTCTGGAAGACGGGACCAGCCTGCGCGCGTCCGAAGTCAGAGGTCCGTCGACGTTCATCCCTGAACCAGGGTCACAACTTTTCGCAGAAATCGATACCGCAAGGTGTCATGCCTTTCCGGCTGAACCGGAATTCATCAGTGAATAAACAGAGGTGAGCTTTATGAAAGACTTTGAAATCAGTCGTCGCCGGTTCGGTTATCTCATGGCAGGTGTTGCAGCCTCCACAATGCTGCCTTTTCCGTTACGTGCTGCGAGTGCATCTACCGGCGGCAGTGCAGTCGCGGCCACCTTCCCCGGAAACTGGGAAGATGCCTATCGCAACGTTCTTACACCGGTGCTGAAAAAACAAGGCTTTGACCTGACCATCGCACCAGCCATGGCACAGGATCAGCTGGCTAAAATCATGGCCAGCTCAGGGAATCCGCCTTATGACACCTTGCTGATGTCGCCGGGGCAAATGACGATTGCGGTTCAGAACGATCTTATCCAGAAAATTGACCCGTCCAGACTGAAAAACTGGGACCTGCTCGATCCGTCCTTCCAGGGCGAATACGGCCCGACCGTAACCGTGGAAGTGAACGGTATCGCCTATAACCCGGATCTGGTGCCGCGACCAAAAGGGTATCGCGATTTGTTTGAAAATCCGGCTTACAAAGGGCTGGTGTCGTGGACCGGTTTTGCCTCGAATACCGCCGTGATGGCCTACACCGAAATCGCCAAAATTTACGGCAATGGGCCAGCGGATATGGCCGCCGTGTTTAAGCTTTTCAAGGAACATCCTGAGCAACTCAAAGGCGTGGTGGACAGCACCAACCATCAGATGACGCTGTTCCAGCAGGGCGAAATCGCGGTGTTCATGTGCAGCACCAGCAACGTGGCGCGCCTGAAAAGCCTTGGCCTGAATGCGGAATTCGTGCATCCGGAAACCGGCTCTCCGGCCGCGCCGGTCAATATTCATCTGACCAAAGGCAGCAAAAATCTCGACGCCGCCTACGCCTATATGGATGCCGCCATTTCCCAGTCTGCACAGCAGCAACTGGAACAGCCGCCGACCGAGATGTTCCCGACCAACAAAAACGTGGCACTGACCCCGGCGATTTCCGCCTATGTCACCCGCGAACAGCTTAAAACCCTGGTCTATCCGGACTGGGCAGAAATTAACAAAAACCGTGATGACTGGATCCGCCAGTTCGACACACTGGTTGCAGGCTGAGGTGGAATGATGAAGCAGAGCGGCTTCCCTTACGTCGTACCGATGTTATTACTTTCCGTGGCATTTTTTGCGACGCCACTCGCCGTGCTGGTCGGTTTCAGCTTTACCGGCAACGGCGGAATGACGCTGGATCATTACGCCCGTTTCTTCGGGGATGCGTTTAATTTCCGCGTACTGGTCAACACTGCGCGGCTCGGTATCGAAACGGTTATCGGCACCACTCTGCTGGGCATTCCGATTGCCCTGCTTTACTGGCATGGCGGACGCAATCTGCGGCAGATCCTGATTTTCCTGACCCTCATTCCGATGCTGACCAGCAACGTGGTGCGCACGTTTGCCTGGATTGTGATCCTAGGGCGTCAGGGGCCGATCAGCGAGGCGCTGATGGCGATGGGCATTACCGGTATGCCGGTCAGCCTGATGTTTACCGAACTCGGGCTGGTAATGGCGATGTGTCAGATTGATCTGCCACTGATCATTTTGCCGCTGATTGCCATTCTCTCCCGCACGCCGTATCAGCTTACCGAAGCGGCGCAGGTATCAGGTGCCGGGCCGTGGCGCATTCTGGTGACCGTGCTGCTGCCGCTGATGTTGCCGGGTCTGCTGGCGGGCTGGATCCTGGTTTTTGCCAGCACCAGCAGCTCTTTCGTCACTCAGGCGGTGATCGGCGGCGCGCGAAATGTATACGTCCCGCAGCTGATTTACCGTGAAGTCGGTACGCTATTCGACTGGCCGCTGGCCTCGGCCATCGCCGTGGTTCTGTTGCTCTCCACGGGCTGCCTGCTGGTTGCGCTCACCATGATTTCACGCCACAGGAGACTGGTCGGTCATGCTTAAAACACGAGAAAACCCGCTTCCGGCGCTGCTCTACAAACTGTTCGTGTATGGCTTCGGCACGCTGTGCGTCATCTATCTGGTGGCACCGATTGTCATCGCGCTGATGATGTCGTTTACCTCCGGCCAGACGCTGAAATACCCGCCGCAGGGTTTTTCCCTGCGCTGGTACGAAGCATTGCTGGATCCGGTGCGTTCGGCCACTGAACAGACCGCAGCGTGGAACTCGCTGAAAATCGCCGGTCTGGCCGTGCTTGGTGCCTTGCTGTTCGCGGTTCCCGCCACTATCGGCATGACCCGTATGAAGCGCCGCAGCGTCAGCACTATCGAACCGCTGCTGCTCGCGCCGCTGGTGTTGCCGAGTCTGGTTTACGGGCTGGCGGCGCTGATTGTGGCGAACTTCATCGGCTTTCAGCCGTCGCTATGGCTTACGGTGATCGGGCATGTAGTGGTATTTGGCCCGCTGATGTACCGCGCGGCGTCGGTAGTTGCGCAAGGGATCAACCCTTCGCTGGCAGAAGCCTCTACCACCATGGGCGCCAGCTGGTTTATGACGCTGCGCCGCGTCACGTTACCGCTGTTGCTGCCGGGGATACTGGCCGGCGCGTTTCTGGTGTTTATCCAGTCGCTCGACAACGTGTCGGTTTCGCTGTTCCTTGCGGATGCCAAAACCACGGTACTGCCTCTGCGCATGTTTGCGCTGATTGAAGAATCGCTGGATGTGCGTGTGGCGGCTATTTCCGGGATCCTCATCGCCGTCACATTACTCGGCCTGCTGGTTGCCCGTCGGGTTCTGGCACCGCGTCCTGCCGCTGAAAACTCATAACTCACTGACTCTTTTTTTGATGTAAGGAAGACCCTATGAACACTCATGCGACGATGGCCAACGGCTCCCGCATCGGACAGTTGCTGGCGGATTTTCAGCCAGATTTCGATTTCACCGCCCCGCTTCCTCTGCCAGTGGAAGAGTTTGAAGAACGTCTGCGTAAAATCCGCCGTCAGGCGGTCGAAGCCGGACACGATGCTATCGTGGTTCACGCCGGCAGCGTCGGCTGGTTCCATGCGTCGAATGCGTATCTGCGTTATATCTGCGACTGGATGCGCGAAGGTGTGTTGATCATCCCCACGGATTCGCATCAGCCGCTGGTATTGCTCTCGTTCTTCACACAATCCGTGCTGCTGCCGCCGGGTGGCGAACCGGTGCTGGTGGATGAAATCTGGCAAATCGGGCCCATCGGGCGCGAGTACGCCGACCGTCCTGGCGATTCAGTGATTAAAACAGCGGAGAAATGTGCGCAGGTACTTGCCCGTTTCGCACTGACCGCTGCGCAGATTGGCATAATCGGTGACCGTACATCCCTGACCTTCTGGGCGGCACTCGGATCGCTAACGCCAAAATGCAAATACTTGGCCGATAACGCCATTCTGGATCGTCTGCAAAAAGTCCGTTCACCGCGTGAGATTGCGTTATTTCGTGGCGCAGCGCAGATGATCAGCCTCGGGACACAGGCCGCCTACCATGTCGCCAGACCGGGTGTGACAGATCATGAAATTTACGCGGCGTTTTCTTTTGCTCAGCTGGCAGCCGGAGGCGAAACCGGCGACGGGTATCAGATTGGTATCAACGAGTTTGGCACGCATTGCGGCAAACCTTACGGCCATGTTGTCCGTCCGGGCGATCTGATCAATTTGTATATTTCCAACGTGACATGCCGGGGTTATACCGCGCAAACGGCCAGAATGATTGCGGTCGGCGACATCACACCGCATCAGGAAGACGTACTCGCCGCCTGTACCGAAGGTGTGAAACAGGCAGAAAAGCTGATCCGTCCGGGTGCATTAATGCGTGATATCAACAATGCCGCCTTCGTTCCGATGATTGAGCGCGGCATGTTGACCTCACCGGAGGCGCGGACCATGCCTTATAACTGGGCACCGATGCCGGATGGCAACGCACGGCTGATACCGCATCAGTATGTGCAGGATATCGACTGGGAAGCACAGGGGCGCAAGCTGATGCATGTTTATCCGGCGACGCATGGCCCGCACAATCCCAATCTCGGGCATTCCGTCGGCATGGCCGGTGCGCAGAACAGCTTTAATATTTCGTCGCATAATTACGACACACTGGAAGAAGGCATGGTGTTTGTCCTGCATACTCAGTGGCTTGAGCCGCTGTCCGCAGGTTGTAATATCGGTGATTGTTACGTTGTCACTAAAGACGGTTTTGAAAATCTGAGCCGCCACACGCCACTTGAAACCCATCGCGTTACGGCAGGAAACTGATATGACCCGACCTTCTTCGCACACTCATTTTGATTTTGCACAGCTGACGGAACGTGAGCGGTACAAAATCCTGATCGGCACGGTGATCCCACGTCCTGTCGCGCTGGTCACGACCGTCAGTCAGGACGGCGTGCCGAATGCCGGGCCCTTCAGCTTTTTCAATGTCCTGACGCATGACCCTGCGATTGTGGCGATAGGCGTAGAAAATTATGCCGATATGCGCTTTAAAGATACCGCGCGCAATATCCGTGAAACCGGCGAATTTACGGTTCATATCGTCGATGATGCGCTGGTCAGTCAGATGGAAATCTGTGCCATTAAATTCGGACCGGAGGTAGATGAACTTAAAGAAGCGGGGCTGGATACCACGCCGGGGCTGATGGTCAGAAGTCCCCGTATTCTCGCAGCACCGGCGGCGCTGGAATGCCGTCGTCACACCACACTTCAGGTGGGACCGGCGCGTGAAATTATTCTCGGTGAAGTGCTTGGTGTGTACGTCCGCAGCGATGCGGTTGACCCGTCGAATCTGCACATCGACCAGCAGATAATGGATGCTATCGGAAGAATGGGCGGTCACACTTACACCCGCACACGTGACCAGTTTGATGTCAAAACGCTGACGCCGGAGGAATGGGCCGCACGGGGATTATAACGTCAGATATCGAAATCATTCATTCGTGGTATGCCAGCGGGGAAGTTGTCGTAGATCCCGCTGATATAGGTCCCTTCTCTGAAAATGACGACTTCATCCACCCTGACCGGATGCGAACAGACTGCGCAGATAATAGCATTCACCTGTTCAGCGAAAGGTGTATTTGCGCTGGCGACGAAGCGGTCTGAGCCGCATTGTTCGCAGACAATCCTGATATCTGGCATGTGACGGGTCCGGCAATAAGAATAAATATTTAAGTTAAATATAGCATAATTAGATAATTCTCATTGTCCATAGTAAAACTCAGGGTTTTCAAACGGAAAGTGGCTTTTTTTCGTTAACTGGTCAGAAATCCCACAAAAAAAAAGCCCGCACGACGGCGGGCAATCACAGACAGACACAAGGATTAAATGCAGTGGTTATCTGTAGCGTGGTACAGATGAATCAATCATAGCTTCCTTTACATTGTCCGCGAGGCGACTTTGCTTGCGTGATGAAAAATAGGAATAATCCGCAGATTGCTCCCTTCAAACCACGACGTCACCGGCAGACGCCGGTGACTTTTTCTGTCATCGCAGCGAATGAAAACTACAACGTACCGGTGCCGCCGTCAGAGCACCAGACCTGCCCCGAGGCATAGCTGCTTTCCTGCGAAGCCAGCGTCACATACATACCCGCGATTTCCGCCGGTTGTCCCGGACGCTTCAGCGGAGCCTGTTCACCGAACGATTCGACCTTTTCCTGAGGCTGACCGCCGCAAACCTGCAACGCCGTCCAGTACGGGCCCGGCGCAACTGAATTCACGCGGATGCCCTCAGGCGCCAGTTGTTTAGCCAGACCTTTAGTGAACGCCACGATAGACGCCTTGGTCTGAGAATAATCGAGCAGATTATCGCTTGGTAAAAATGCCTGAACCGAGGAGGTATTGATAATCGAACCGCCGCGAGGGATAAATTCCAGCGCTGCTTTGGTTATCCAGAACATGGCATAAACGTTGGTTTTAAAGGTGGCATCAAACGCTTCGGTCGTCAGATCTTTAATAGAATCGCAGAACTGCTGGCGACCGGCATTATTGACCAGCAAATCCAGGCCGCCGAGTTTTTCTGCAGCGTCGTTCACCAGTTGCTGACAGAATTTTTCATCACGGATATCGCCGGGAAGCGTCACCACTTTCAGCCCTTCACCTGCAAGCAATTCAACTACTTCTTTCGCATCAGGTTCTTCGTCAGGCAGATAATTGATCGCCACCTGCGCCCCTTCTCTGGCGAACGCAATCGCCACTGCGCGGCCTATGCCGGAGTCACCGCCAGTGATCAGCGCTTTACGCCCTTTCAGCCGCCCGCTGCCTTTATAGGTCTTCTCGCCGTGATCGGGAACCGGCTTCATTTTGCTGGCGAGTCCGGGAAACGGTTGTTTCTGGCGTTCGAACGGCGGTGTCGGGAAAGCGTCCACATGTGGCGCATTGAGTGAGTCGGGAATCATTTTTTGATTGCTCATCAACATTCCTTATTTGAAAAATGAGTGAACTATAAGGCTAGAAGAAATTTCGACGGGCGTTTGCACTAACGGACAGTTCTGAAATCATTTGCATTTCGACACAAAAAAACGCCCCGTCATCAGGACACTTTCTCGTTATTATCCTGTCCTACAGAAAAAGCACAGGCTTTGGCTTTATGACTCATACAATGGACTGGCAGCATATCACCGAGGCACGCATTAAGTTGATGGTTTTAAACGGGATAATCTATGCGTCATTTTAAAATTGTTATGTTATCTGCTCTGGTTGTTTCTTCAGTGTTACCTCTGGCCAATACGGCGTTTGCCGCGTCAAACTCGCATGAAATCAAATCGTTCTACGATGATTCCAAACTGTATGCGATTGGCGACCAGGTTCCGGCGCTGTACCGCACCAAGCCTTACGAAATCGTCGGCTGGCAGGAACGTCATTTGCCTGCCCCGGATGCAGGCAGCCACTGGACTTATATCGGCGGCAGCTACGCGCTGATCACCGATACCGACGGCAAAATCCTCAAAGCCGAAAACGGTGATATTTACTTCCAGTGATCCGCAAGTAAACGACTCTGCGAATTGCAAAGATAAGGGCCTGAAGAGATTCAGGCCTTTTTTCTTTCCTGCGAAGGCGTCAGGCCAAAGACCTGCTTATAGGATGTGGTGAAATGATTACTGTTGGAGAACCCGCACATAAAAGCGATATCTGTAATGGACGTTTCGGTATTTTTAATTTTCACCCTTGCAGAAACCAGCCGTAATCTTTTCAGGTAATTTTCCGGCGTCATGCCCGTGGTTTCCTTAATGCGCCGGAACAGCGTTCGTTGGGTCAGCAAAAATTCATCCGCCACATCTGTCCAGTTAATCTCGGTGAAACAGTGTTCCTGCAGATAACCAAGCATACGGTGCAGTTTGTATTGGGTATGATTGCGATCCCCGGTTTCCTGCTGATTCACAAGATTCATGATCAGTTGAAAAAAAAGGCCCTCCTGTTGTAACGCCTGAGGATCCTGTTCCCGGTTATGGGCAAACATTTGACCGACAAGACCGCGACAATGATTTTTGACGTCAGGCAACAGCCAGCCGTAATGGCTGCCTTCGCTGGCTGAAAAGCGGGACAATAAACTTTCCGTATTGGTCAGATAATTGAACTGAGTTTGCGGGTTGATAAGCACATTAATCAGTTTCAGCGTGCCCAGCTCATCATAGAAATGGTAGTCATTGTCCCTGACAAAAAAAACGTCCCCTTCCTGAATAAAAATAGGTTTGCCATTGATCACGTGCAGGCCGTGCCCGCTATCCACGATCACCAGTTCGTTGAAATCATGACAATGCTCACTGTTATTATCTTCCGGGTCACTGGAATAGACCGAAAGTTTCTCATCAGCAGACGGAAAATAGGCTTCAACTCTGAGCTTCTCCATAGGGCACGTTATCTCTTTTCGTTAACATATCCGGGCAGGCAGCCAACATAAATTATTGCCTTCAGGGCGGCGAATCTGTTTTCGGAATTTGTGATCATTACCTTAACTACCCCACTCTGGCTGCCATCCCTGCCCTCTGGCTGGCAATCTCAGAATAGCTGGCCGCTCCCGCCGGGTGCACACTGATTGCCACCACAATATCGATCAGGAATCAGGCATGTCCCAGGGAATTCAAAAAAACAGCGAAGTGATTTTTCAGCGCAACACCCACTTTCTTTCTACCGCAGCCAGCCTCGTACCTGCGTTGCAACAGCATCGCTGTCCGGCGTTAAGTCTGGTAAATGCTGTCCCCGATGCCTCGCAGATCCACGGCTGGCGCACCGATTCCTGCGGTACGCCGGCCGGACTGGCAAACCGGGAATTCGGTCCGGGGGAAGAAATCGTTGTCGATTTAGGAACGCATTGCGTCGGTTACTTCAGCCTGCGCTGTGAGGCCGCCGGAAGCCCGCCTGACGCCCCGGCCCATCTGCAATTCATTTTTGGTGAAACACCTGCGGAAATCGCCGAACCCTTCAGTGACTATGATGGCTGGCTTAGCAGTAGCTGGTTGCAACAGGAAGATCTCTATCTGGATGTGTTGCCCGCGCATGTCCGTTTGCCCCGCCGCTATTGCTGCCGCTACGTCAAAATTAAAGTGATATCGACCTCTGCTAAATTTTCGCTGCGCCTTAGCGACATTCATCTCATGACGGTGACGTCAGCAGATCCCTCCGCACTTGAAAATCTGAACCATCCGGATGCCCTGCTGGGTCAGATCGATCAGGTCAGCGTACTTACCTTACGTAATTGTATGCAGGAGGTGTTTGAAGACGGCCCAAAACGTGACCGCAGGTTATGGCTGGGTGATTTACGGTTGCAGGCGCTGGTCAATTACCAGACCTACGGCCAGAACGATCTGGTCAGGCGCTGCCTGTATTTGTTCGCAGGAGTGACCCGTGAAGATGGCATGGTTTCATCGAACTTGTTTATGAAACCCGAGATCATCGCAGACGATACTTTTTTACTTGATTACGCCCTCTTTTTTGTCGCAACGCTCGCCGACTACATAGAGGCAACGGACGACCTGACGACCCAGAATGACCTCTGGCCAACCGCAGTACGGCAGATGGAACTAGCTCTTGAGCGTGTCGGCAAAAATGGCATTCTGCACGACAGCGAAGACTGGTGGGCATTTATCGACTGGCATGAATCACTGAATAAACAAGCGCCTGCACAGGGCGTGCTGATTTACTGCCTTAAAAAAGGGCGGGAACTGGCGCAGCGATGTGATCACCCCCGTGTCGCCTGGTTGGATCAGCAAATCGGACGTCTGGATGCGGCGGCCAGAAATGAACTGTGGGACGAAGAAAAAGGCTTTTTTGTCAGCGGCACTCAGGCGCAAATCTCCTGTGCCTCTCAGGTCTGGCTGGTGCTGGCTGGTGTGGGGGAAGAGGAATTTCGTGCCCGCATCATGGCGAATCTGCTGACCACACCACCGGAGACCGGCATGAATACCCCCTACATGATGCACCATTTCATTGATGCACTGATAAGCGTAGGGCAGACAAGCCGCGCAGTGCAGGAAATAAAAAAATATTGGGGCGGCATGGTTCAGGCCGGTGCGGATACGTTCTGGGAATTATATGACCCGAAACGCCCTGACTTTTCTCCGTATGGCAGCAAACTGATTAACAGCTACTGTCATGCATGGAGCTGTACCCCCGCTTATTTCATTCGCAAATACGGGTTATAACGTTTTAAAAAATAACAATAACCTCCACCCTGAAGAGAATAAACCATGCAAAACACAACATTTTCCCTGTGGCGGCAACGCCTGGGATATGGGATCGCAGATTTGTCCTGTAACCTCGTCTGGCAAATGATCTCGCTCTATCTGATGTTCTTCTATACCGACATTATGGGATTGCCCGCCTACTACGCCGGACTGATGTTTTTAGTCACGCGGCTGGTGGATGGTGTCGCCGATGTCCTGATGGGACTGGTGATCGACAACACTTATACCCGCTGGGGACGCTGCCGTCCTTATCTGCTGATTGGCGCAGTGCCCTTTGGGTTGTTATGCGTGATGGCATTTTATGTCCCGGATTTCGGTCTGACAGGCAAACTCTGGTATGCATTCCTGACCTATCTGTGCCTCTCATTCCTTTACACGCTGGTGAATATCCCCTTCTGCGCCATGCTGCCTTTTATCACCAATGATTCGAGAGAACGCACCACACTTTCAGCGGTGCGTATTGTCATGGGATCGCTTGGCTCAACCATTGTGGCCGTCGCCACCCTGCCGCTGGTTCATTCGCTCGGCAACGGCAATCAGCAGTCCGGCTTCCTGTATACCGCGATGATCTTCGGCGGGATTGCCATCTTTTTCCTGCTACTGAGCTTTGCCAACGTCAAAGAAAGCATCAACGTGCATAACGAAAGAATGACCCTTAGCCGGGCGTGGACCAGTCTGCGACATAACCGTCCGTGGTTTGTTTTTGCCGTTAATATTTTCCTGATGTGGGGCGCTTTCTTTTTCCAGACTGGCGCGCTGGTCTATTTCTTTAATTATTATGTCGGTGATCCAAATATCACTGCTATTGCTGCAGGTATTTCAACCTTTGTTCCGTTATTAGGCACATTAACCGTGCCCTTTATGGCAGCGAGAATGAAAAAGCGGCACGTTTATTTATTATCCTGCGCGATTAACTTAGCCGGCATGATAGTTATGATATTTTCCGGCAGCGCCATTACAGGCTTACTTGCAGGGGCAACAATATTATCAATTGGTGCGGGGCAACGCACGGCGATCTATTTTTCAATGCAGGCTGATCCTGTCGATTATGGCGAATGGAAAACCGGTATTAACACCGCAGGCATATTGACCTCCATTAATGGATTCCTCGGTAAGGTGGCTATGGCTGGCGCAGGCGCAATCAGCGGCATCCTGCTCTCTGCGGGCGGGTATGTCGCTAACCATGCGCAAAACCCGCAGGCACTTTTGGCCATCAAAGCCTGTTATCTGTATATCCCTGCTGCCCTTATTCTCTGCTCAATGTTCTGGATAGGGTGTTATTACCGGCTCGATGATAATTATGAGAAAATTAAATCCGAACTGGATAAAAGAAAAACTGAAAACGACAATAATTCCGGACGAAAGGTAGCACCACAAACAGTTAATAACCTTTAAAATAAAAATAAACTGCCCTTTCAACAATAACCTCAAATAACAATAAAGGTTCGCTATGCGTTTAACGACAATTTACGCAGGAATGTCATGTCTTTTTATCGGCATGGCATCGCCGGCAATCAGTTTCGCAGCCGGAAATACGTTAACGGTAGAACAGCGTCTGGCTTTGCTGGAGCAACGATTAAATCAGGCTGAAAATGATGCCAGACAGGCGAAGTTACGCGCCACAAAGGCTGAACAGCAAACCCGTGATGCCGATGCCCGTGCCAGGATGGCGGAAAACCGGGTGCAACAACTGGAAAACCGCACGTCAGCCGTTGAGGCACAAACTGCGGAAACGGGCAAAAAAATTGACGATACCGCTCTGGTGTCCGCAAAGACCAACCCCGCAGACAATGGATTTGAATTCTCCGGTTACGCGCGGTCGGGCATGTTAATCAACAGTAACGGACGGGGTGCCCGCGGTGGACCGGGCGTGTCTCCGGCCAGCTCTATTGGCGGCGATGCCCATGTCGGGCGTCTGGGTAATGAAAAAGATAATTACGTAGAATTAAGTTTTATCAAACATCTTCAGTTTGATGATGGCTCGAAAGCACGGTTTAAAACCATGTTGGCCGACGGGGCAAACAATCCCGATCCGTGGGTTCAGGATAACGACAGCCATCATCTGAATGTGCGTCAGCTTTATGTCGAAATGGCGGATTTACCCAGTTTTGGCGGGCCGGTTAAAAACGCCACTCTCTGGGCAGGCAAAAGGTTCGACCGGGATAATTTTGATATCCACTTCACCGACAGCGACATCATGTTCCTCGGCGGCACCGGTGGCGGGATTAATGACGTGCAATGGACACCGCACTTCAAAAACGATTTCTCCCTTTATGCCCGCAATTTTGGCGATCTTGGCAGTGACCGCTATAACGACAACGATGTGCAAAACGTCATGCTTACCGCTAACAGTTTCTATGATAACTGGCAACTGATGCTGACCGGCATGGCGGCGCAGGGTAACGATGAGCTGAAAGACAACACCTCCACCACCGGCAGTTACGCGCTGCGCAGTGACAACACCGCGCAACATGGGTATTACGCGATGCTGGCTTATCATGATAAAGAGCGGTTCTATGGTGTATTGCCGGGCAGCTCAGAAAGTGCATTACAGTTCGGTCACGGTCTTGGTGCAGAAGCACGGCAACCGGGCAGCGATGGAGATCTGACCCGTGATGCCATGTCAGTCAGGTTCGCGTCTTACGGTATTCTGCCGGTGTCGAAAAACTGGGAAATCGCGCCGTCAGTAATTGCACAACACAGTGAGGATCGTTACCGCAATGGCGACCGTTATGACTGGGCAACATTCAACCTTCGTGCCTCCCAGGCCATCACGCAGAACTTCGCGCTGCTTTATGAAGCCTCGTGGCAATATATGGATCTCAATCCTAACGGCAGAACCTACAACAATGACGGAGATATTGATGCGTATCAGGCTGTAAAAGGAGATTTCTACAAACTGACCTTTGCTCCGACATTCAAGGTCGGCGACGTGTTCGATATCAAAGCGCGCCCTGAAATTCGTTTCTTTGTCACCTACATGAACTGGGATAAAGAATTGGATCGTTATGCGGTGAACGATGATTTTGGCAGTGCAGGCTTCACCGCAGGCGGAAACTGGAACTTCGGGGTGCAAACTGAGATCTGGTTCTGATGAAGATTCCCCGTGAATCCCACTTTTGAAAGTATTAAATAGCGGAAATATCAGACAAATAGTCATATCATTATGCGTGAACAGGGATGGTTCATGCAGTGTTCAACGCCAGACCGCCGGACGAACAACGCGAACTGTCAAAATCATCAATGAGCATTTGGCTCTCTTCTCTCCGGGGCTCCCATGAGCGACTCGCAGCAACGCCATCCCGTGCGCAAGCACCCCATGAAACTCAGCACATCGGTCATTCTGATGGTCAGCGCGGTGATAGCTTCCGTGTTGCTGGTCGTGCATATGCTGTATTTTGTGCAGGTCAGCGATACCACCCGCGACGGCGTGAAAGATAAAGCACTGGCCGTGGCCCGCACCATGGCGGATCTGCCGGAAACCAAACGCGCCCTGCTTCTGCCGCCTGACAGCAATATCATTCAGCCGATCGCCAGCTCCGTCCAAAAACGTAACGATCTGCTGTTTATCGTAGTCACCAATATGGACGGCATCCGTTATTCGCATCCGAATGCGGATGTGATCAATCATCATTTTATCGGCGATGACATCAATCCGGCACTGCTCGGCAAAGAGAACGTCTCGATCAATAAAGGCACGCTTGATGAAGCGCTGCGGGTTTTCACGCCGGTCTATGACAACAATCACAAACAAATCGGCGTGGTCGCCATCGGGATTTCGCTGGTCAAAGTCACCGAGCAAATCAACAAGAGCCGCTGGAGTATTCTGTGGACGGTGCTGTTCGGCATCATTGTCGGCGCACTTGGCACGTATTGTCTGGTGAGAATGCTCAAACGCATCCTGTTCGGGCTGGAACCTTATGAAATTTCGACGCTGTTCGAACAGCGTCAGGCGATGTTGCAGTCGATCAAAGAAGGCATAATCGCCGTAGACGATCTGGCGCATGTCACGCTGATTAACCAGACTGCCCGGCAAATATTTCAGGAAACCGCTAAAGACGTGACACCGGATGAAAGCACTCTGCCGCTGATCGCCAATCTGCGGGACGTGGTGAATACCGGTGTGCCGCGCCGTGACGAAGAGATCAATTTCAAAGGCCGTTTACTGCTCAGCAACACGGTGCCGGTACGCAACAACGGCGTGATTATTGGCGCTATCTGTACCTTCAGGGATAAAACCGAGGTCAGCCAGTTAATGCAGCGTCTGAGCGGCATGGTAAACTATGCCGATTCGTTGCGTGAAAGATCGCATGAATTTATGAACAAGCTGCACGTGATCCTCGGATTGCTGCATATGAAAAGTTACGCGCAACTTGAGGATTACATCCTCAAAACGGCCAATAATTATCAGGCGGAAATCGGTTCCCTGCTGTTGAAAATTAAATCTCCGGTGATTGCCGGTTTCCTGCTGAGCAAAATTAACCGCGCGTCTGATACCCGGCATTTGCTGACGCTCAGCGATGACAGCCTGTTGCCGGACAACAATAATGAAGATCAGGTGGCTGCGCTGATCACCGTGCTCGGCAATCTGATTGAAAACGCACTGGACGCACTCGGTGAGCAGCCTGATGGTGAAGTCAGCGTGTTGCTGCATTATCAGAACGGACAGCTGGCGTGCATCGTGAGTGACGATGGTCCGGGCATTCAGCCGGAAAATATTGAATCCATTTTTGAAAAAGGGGTGTCGTCAAAAGGCTATCAACGCGGTATGGGCCTGTTCCTGGCTAAACAGCAGGTCGAAAGCCTGGGCGGTTCGATTAATGTCGAATCAGAGCCTGACGTTTACACCCAATTTTTTGTACAACTTCCCTGGGATGCGGAGAGGACAAGTTCTTGATCAATGTGCTGATAGTTGACGACGACGCCATGGTAGCAGAGCTGAACCGCTGTTATGTTGGCCAGATAGAAGGTTTTACGTGCTGCGGTACGGCATCGACGCTGCAACAGGCGAAAGATCTGGTTCTGAATTCAGAGCTGTCTATCGATCTGATTCTGCTCGACGTTTATATGCAGCAGGACAACGGGCTGGATTTACTGCCTGAACTGCGCAATGCCCGCCGGCCAATCGACGTGATTGTGATTTCCTCAGCCGCTGATGCGGAAACCATCAAGAAGTCGCTGAATTATGGCGTGGTGGATTATCTGATAAAACCGTTCCAGTTCTCCCGTTTTGAGGAAGCACTGACCGGCTGGCAGCAGAAAAAAACGCTGATGGATAATCAGCAGTATTACGAGCAGTCTGACGTTGACCGGTTGATCCACGGAAGTAATCCTGCCGCTGCGGACACCAAAAAGCTGCCGAAAGGTTTAACGCCGCAGACATTGCGCACGTTGTGTCAGTGGATTGATGCTCATCCGACCATGGAATTCTCCACGGATGAACTGGCCAGTTCGGTGAATATTTCGCGGGTATCGTGCCGTAAATACCTGATCTGGCTGGCGCAGATGAACATTCTCTTTACCAGCATTCACTACGGTGTCACCGGCCGCCCGGTTTACCGCTACCGTTTGCAGGCCGATCACTATTCGCTGTTAAAACAGTATTGTCAGTAAATCGTGATCCGGTAACTGTCATCCAGCGGCGTGAAGGTAAACTGCCGCTGCGATGACAAAATAATCTGCCCGTCGCGGGTGACAAAAATCGCCTCGATGTGCGGGATCTGCTTCAGATACGCCAGACTTTTCTCCACGCCCATTCCGTATAGCAACGTTGTCCAGATATCCCCGTCTATCGAATCTTCTGAAATAATGGTTACGCTGAGCAGTTCGTTATCCAGCGGATAGCCGGTTTTCGGATCGAGAATATGGTGATAACAGTGACCCTCCAGCTCGAAATAACGTTCGTAAATACCAGACGTCACGACCGATTTACCGATAACGTTGATTACCCCAATCAGCGTATCCGGCTCGGAAAACGGTTTTTTCAGGCCAATTGCCCACGCCCCTTCTGCACCGGCACCCAGCGTCTGTACGTTCCCGCCCAGATTGATTAACGCGTTCTCAACCTGCTGTTCACGCAGATAATCACGCACCACATCGGCGATATAACCTTTAGCAATCGCGCCGAGGTCAATTTCCATTCCTGCCTGTTGCAGAAACACCGAACGGGTTTGTTCATCGAGGATCACATCTTCGGGATTTGTCAACGCAAGTAACGTCTGGAGATCCTGAGCTGCCGGAATGCTGTGACCGCTAAAGCCGATTTTCCAGCACTTAACCAGCGGGCCGATAGTGAAATTGAAATTGCTGTCTGGCAGGCAACTGATGGCTTTAGCGCGACGGATTAACTCAAACACCGGTGGGCTGACAGTGACAGGGTCACGTCCGGCGGCATGATTAATCGCCATGATATCGGAATGCGGGCGATTCACCGTGAAGGTGTTTTCCTGATGTTTAATCAGCCTGAAAACGCCAGACGCCAGACTCTCGTTATGTTCAAACAGCTTGAGAAGAATGGGCGAACCCATCAAAACAGTGGAATAAGCATAAACACGATCGTCTGGCGTCATTGTATTACCTTGATGATAAACGGTTACCGCATCGCGAATTTCGCGGCGTTTTGTCCTGCAAGGATACCGAAGATAATGATATCTGCAACGGCGTTACCGCCGATACGGTTACCGCCGTGGATCCCGCCGACCACTTCACCCGCCGCAAATGCGCCACCAAGCACCTGTTGCTGCGCATCGAGCACGCAGGTGTCGGTGTTGATGGTCACGCCGCCCATGGTGTGATGTACGCCCGGCGCGATACGGATTGCATAGAATGGCCCCTGATTGATTGGGTGGCGCAGCGCGGTGCGGCGACCAAACTCCACGTCATCCTGCTTATCAACGGCCACGTTATAGCTTTCCAGCGTCGCCAGGAAAGCGTCTGAGTTCATCTCCAGTTTTGCCGCCAGTTCGCGTGGCGAATTGCCGCTGATCACAAAGCCTTTGGCGATGTATTCATCAGCCGCTTTGTTGTTCAGACGCACCTGCTCATCAAACACCACGTAAGCAAATTTCTCCGGCAACGCGATAATGTTCGCCGAGACTTTGTCGCGGGTTTCCATTTCATTGAAGAAGCGTTTGCCTGCTTGGCTGACCAGAATCGCACCGCCGCCGCGAATGGCTTCTGAAATCAGGTAAGACGTCGTCTGTTCCACGGTCGGGTGGATCTGGATTTCACCCATATCGACCGTGCCAGCGCCGATATCTTGCAAAATAGCGATACCGCTGCCGGTCGCGCCTTTGTGGTTGGTGGTGACGAAACCGTCCAGCTCTGGGCGGTATTTCACAACCATATCGCGGTTGGCGCTGAAACCGCCGGTAGCGACAATGACGCTTTTGGCGTTAACCACCAGCACTTCGTTTTCATCATTGAGCAAATTCACGCCCTGCACCGCGCCATCGGCATAACGGATTTCAGTGACAGAAGTGTCGAGCATGACGTCGATATTGCGTTTGTTGAGATTCTTCACCAGGCCGCTGATCAGGAAGCCGCCAACTGCGCTGCGATCCGCCGGACGGTGCGTACGGTCGATACTCATCCCGCCGGTAATGGTGATGTCGCTCAGTTCAATATTGTGCTCAGCCAGCCATTCCACCGCCTGCGGCGCACGTTCGATGAACTCTTTCAGCAACACAGTATTGTTTTTGAACTGGCCGCCTTTCAGGGTTTCCTGATAGAACAGCTCTTTGCTGTCTTCGATGCCTTTCAGTTTCTGGTAGCGGGTTTCTGCGGCGTTCATACCAACCGACGCTTTAATGGTGTTACCGCCAATGGTAGACATTTTCTCAACAATCAGGACTTTCGCCCCTTCGTCACACGCCTGAATTGCCGCCGCCAGACCTGCGCCGCCGCTGCCCACCACTACAACGTCGTAGTTTTGTGGCTCATTCAGACTGCCGCCCTCTTCCAGTAACTGAGCCTTGCACGATTTAGCGATCGCTTTGGATACCGCTTTTTTCACCGCTTCGCTCTGTTCGGTCGCGCCGGTCACCGCATCAACGTGCGGGCTGTTGGCGTCCAGAATACGGGTACGGATAATTTCAAAACTGGTGGTGAATTCCACATCCAGATCCGCACCTGCTTCCAGCGCGATATCCGCAATGCGGTCGGTTTCCAGACTGACGCTGATCGCCAGTTCGTGTGCAGGATCCTGCACTTTTTCCTGGAACACACCGGCTTTAAATTTCTTCGACGTCATGCTCATGTCGCGGATCATCGCGTCCACCAGCGAGAAACGCCACAGCGGCTCAGGAATGGTCAGCGCTTCGCGTTGTGTGCTGTCGATGAACAGATCGAGTTTCTGATCGGCGGCGATACGGTCAGCCCAGTCCGGATAGGCGATACACGCTTTACCGATAGCAATCATGTCGTAGCCGTGTTCCAGCGCCATATCCGCATCGGATTTATTGACGATGCCGCCCACGCCCATCACCGGAATTTTTGCCAGTGTGTCGGAACGCATTGCGACGTATTTGTCGATCAGCGGTGTCGGATCCGTGGTATCGACAATGGAAGGACGCAGCGAGTAACCGAGGGAGAAATGCAGATAATCCAGACCCCGCGCTGCCAGTTGTTCCAGCAGGTACATAGTGTCGGCAAAACGGATACCCGGTTCTTCCAGCTCTTCCGGAGAGAAACGGTAACCAATAATGAAAGAGTCGTCGGCGTATTTCTTCGCCATTTCATGCGTAATGTCCAGCACTGCCAGCGGGAAACGTGCGCGGTTTTCACGGCTGCCGCCCCATTTGTCGTCACGCTGGTTGGAATTCGGAGAGAAGAATTGCTGGATAAGATAGGTATTGGCACCGTGGATTTCTACGCCGTCGAAACCGGCTTCAATGGCACGACGCACGCCTTCACCAAATTTGGCGATCATGCCGTCGACTTCTTCTGCGGTCAGCGCGACAGGTGTGGCTGCACCTTCACGCGGTGCTGCTAATGCACTTGGCGCGACAGGCTGCTGGCCGCCAATCAGTTTTGGCTCACTCATGCGGCCGCCGTGATAAATCTGCAGAACGGCTTTTGAACCCTGAGATTTCACTGCGGCAGCGATTTTCGCCAGTCCGTCGATTTTAGCGTCGTTGTCGATACCGATGGCGCCCGGGAATGCCAGGCCTTTGTCATCTACAAAACAGCATTCAACAATCACCGTACCGATGCTGCCGGCGCGAGCACGGTAGTATTCGACCAGTTCGCTGGTGACGGTGCCGTCATAAAAACCGGTGCAGGTGGTCATTGGCGCCATCAGAATGCGATTTTTCAGCACAGTGCCATTCGGTAAAGTAAACGGGCTCAATAGCAGATCGTTGTTGCTCATAATAGTGACTCCAAACTTTAAGGTTTTAAATCTGAATTCGTCACCGGCGCGCTATTTTTGTGAAGCGTGTTGAAATGTTTATTTATTATTAGTTGTATTATTTCAAAGCCGGAATCATGCTTATTAATATAGTTTTATTTTTACTTTCTAAACCTCTAACATTAGTTAATTAACTATTTATCTATTAACTTAATGCCTGTTATATTAAAAATATGTTAACTAACAAATTAAATAATCACATTCCTGTAAACTACGGGCGTAATTGTATTTAACTGATGAGAATATTATTACATCCTGCCGCCCTTATCCTCCGGCAGATCATGAAGTTCAGCCGCTGACAAGTGGCGCATGAAAGCCTGAAGACAACCTGCGGATGTAGCTCAACACTGTGAATGCCTCTCATTTGCCCTACTCCGTTTTTGCTGATCTACTCCCCGAACACTTCCAGAATACTGCCCGCAAACGATGTCGCCCTCCTGTCTCGCCATAATTAATCAGATAAAGCCTGTTCTTTTGTTTTATTCGATTTAAAAAACAATTCAGCCCCGTATTTTCTTGATCAAGATCAACAGTTAAAAATAGGGAAATCGCATTATATAAACATTTCCTCCCTCTTACGGGGAATAAGAGTTATCAGACAAAAATAACAATAATGAGGCAATGAACATGCCACTATTGAATAACTAAAGAAAATATTAAGTAACTAAAAAAACCAGAACAACATCTTACCTATGCATCATCACAATATTCCTAACTACCTAAGATAAATATTATGAGCGAAATAACAAAAACTGCGGTGAAAGAGCCAGCGAAAAAAGCCGAACCCGGCAAAAAAAATCGCTGGATCTTTATGATACTTCCCGTGCTGGTGTCGGTGTTGTTGCTGCTGGTTCCGGTGCCTGCCGGGCTTGAACCTTATGCATGGCATTTCTTCGCCATCTTCGTGGGCGTCATTGTTGGCCTGATCTTCGAACCCTTGCCGGGTGCCGTTATCGGCTTGACCGGTGTAGTGGTCATCGCCCTGTTCAGCCAGTGGTTGTTGTTCAGCCCGGCTGAGCTGGCGGATCCTAAATTCAAAACCGCAGCACAGTCCTTCAAATGGGCCGTCAGTGGTTTTGGTAACTCCACGGTCTGGTTGATCTTCGGCGCGTTCATGTTTGCTGCCGGCTACGATAAAACCCAGTTTGGCCGCCGTCTGGCGCTGATCCTGGTGAAATATCTGGGTCGCCGCAGCCTGACGCTCGGTTACGCCATCACCTTCGCTGACTTATTACTGGCACCGTTTACGCCTTCCAACACCGCGCGCAGCGGCGGCACAATCTACCCGATCATTGCCAACCTGCCGCCGTTGTACGGTTCAAAACCGAATGACCCGAGCGCACGTAAAATTGGTTCTTACCTGATGTGGGTGGCGATTACCGCAGCCTGTATCACCAGTTCCATGTTCCTGTCTGCACTGGCACCAAACCTGCTGGCGCTGGGCATCGTGAACAGCGTAACCGGTATCAACATTTCCTGGGGCACCTGGTTCATCGCCTTCCTGCCGGTCGGTCTGTTGCTTCTGCTGACCATGCCGCTGCTGGCGTACTGGTTCTACCCGCCGGAAGTGAAAATCAATGACGAAGTACCTCGCTGGGCGACCGCTGAACTGGCGAAACTGGGCAAAATGTCCCGTCATGAAATCCTGCTGCTGGTATTCGTGTGCTGTGCGCTGGCAATGTGGATTTTCGCAGCCAGCTTCATTGAACCGGCAATGGCCGCACTGCTGGTCGTGGTGCTGATGCTGTGGACCGGTGTGCTGAACTGGAACGACATCACCAGCAACAAACCCGCCTGGAACACTTTTGCCTGGTTCGCCACACTGGTGGCACTGGCCGACGGCTTATCCCGCACCGGTTTCATCACCTGGCTGGGTAAAGAAGGCGCAGCGCTGATGGGCGGTATTTCCCCGGGTGCGGCGACGATTGCTCTGCTGCTGGCGTTTTATTTGCTGCATTACCTGTTCGCCAGCACCACGGCGCACACCACCGCGCTGTTACCGGCTATGCTGACTATTGGTGCCGCCATTCCGGGTATTAATATGCAGGTATTCTGTCTGCTGATGGTGACGTCTCTGGGTGTTATGGGGATCATCACACCTTACGGTACCGGTCCAAGCCCGATTTATTACGGCAGCGGTTATCTGCCAACCAAAGATTACTGGCGTCTCGGGACAATCTTTGGTGCCATCTTCCTGATTGCTTTACTGGTAATCGGTTATCCGTGGATGGTGATGATGTTCTGATTGTGGCGATAAAATCACCCACAAAGCATTAACAGAGCATTTACTGAAAGAAAACATATAAACCCCGTTGCCAGCCTGTGTACTTGGCTGCAACATACAGAACGAATATAAACGTCGCCCTGAATACCTCTGCTATACCGAGTCAACAGTCCCATCCGTGGCGGCAAAAACGGAAAAAGTGAGAAAACAATGTCGAACAAACCGTTCTATTATCAAAATCCCTTCCCCGTTTCTAAAGATGACACCGAATACTACCTGCTGACCAAAGATCATGTTTCTGTCAGCACCTTCGATGGCGAAGAAGTGTTAAAAGTGGAACCGCAGGCGCTGACCCTTTTGGCCCAGCAGGCGTTCCACGATGCCTCTTTCATGCTGCGCCCTGCGCATCAGCAACAAGTGGCCTCTATTCTTCATGACCCGGAATCAAGCGAAAACGACAAATATGTCGCGCTGCAATTCCTGCGTAACTCTGAAATCGCGGCCAAAGGTATCCTGCCAACCTGTCAGGACACCGGTACTGCCATCATCATGGGTAAAAAAGGCCAGCGCGTCTGGACCGGCGGCGGCGACGAAGCCAGCCTGTCTCAGGGCGTGTACAACACCTTTATTGAAGATAACCTGCGCTATTCCCAAAACGCCGCGCTGGATATGTACAAAGAAGTGAACACCGGCACCAACCTGCCTGCGCAAATCGATCTCTACAGTGTCGATGGCGACGAGTACAAATTCCTGTGCATCGCCAAAGGCGGTGGTTCAGCGAACAAGACCTATCTGTACCAGGAAACCAAAGCGCTGATCACGCCAGCTAAGCTGAAAGATTATCTGGTTGAGAAAATGCGCACGCTGGGTACAGCAGCCTGTCCGCCGTACCATATCGCGTTCGTGATTGGCGGAACTTCCGCTGAAGCGACGCTGAAAACGGTGAAACTGGCGTCCACCCATTACTATGACGGTCTGCCAACTGAAGGTAACGAACACGGTCAGGCATTCCGCGACGTCAATCTGGAACAGGAACTGCTGGCTGAAGCCAACAATCTTGGCCTGGGCGCACAGTTCGGTGGCAAATACTTTGCCCACGATATCCGCGTAGTACGTCTGCCACGTCACGGCGCATCTTGTCCGGTCGGCATGGGCGTTTCCTGCTCAGCAGACCGTAACATCAAAGCCAAAATCAACCGTGACGGTATCTGGATCGAGAAACTGGAAGACAACCCTGGTAAATACATTCCTGAAGCGTTGCGTCAGCAGGGCGAAGCCGGTGTGGTGAAGGTTGACCTGAACCGTCCGATGAAAGAAATCCTAGCGCAGCTTTCTGAATATCCGGTATCAACCCGCCTTTCCCTGAGCGGTACGATTATCGTTGGTCGTGATATTGCGCACGCCAAACTGAAAGAGCGCCTGGATAACGGCGAAGGTTTGCCGCAGTACATTAAAGATCATCCGATTTACTACGCAGGCCCGGCGAAAACCCCTGAAGGTTACGCTTCCGGTTCTCTCGGCCCGACCACCGCTGGCCGCATGGATTCCTACGTGGATCTTCTGCAATCCAACGGCGGCAGCATGATCATGCTGGCAAAAGGTAACCGTAGCCAGCAGGTGACCGACGCGTGCCATAAACACGGCGGTTTCTATCTCGGCAGCATCGGCGGCCCGGCAGCAGTTCTGGCTCAGCAAAGTATCAAGAGCCTGGAATGTGTGGAATATCCTGAACTGGGTATGGAAGCCATCTGGAAAATCGAAGTCGAAGACTTCCCGGCGTTCATTCTGGTGGATGACAAAGGCAACGATTTCTTCCAGCAAATCCACGCAAGCACCTGCGCGAAGTGCGTGAAGTAAGCGCCTCCTGAAAGACAAAAGGCCTGCCAGAAATGGCGGGCCTTTTTTGTCGAAATGCCGCTTAAGTCTCTAATTAAAGCTCTGCTTTCCCCGGATTATCAAATCCGACACGCCCGACAAACGGCAAACGCAACGCCGGGTTTTTGACATCGACACCCAGGTTCAGCCCCAGCACATTAACTTCCAGACCTTCTTCCACGCCCAGCGTAACGCCCAGAAGCCCAAGCAACGATACCTGAACACCACGCCCGGAAGGCGGCAACCCAATCGGATTAGTGATTCCGCGATAATCCTTACCGATGGCGTTAGACGGCATATCCAGTTCAAGTTCCGGCACTTCACGGCCAATATGCGCCATAAACGTGTTGCTGTTTGGTCCCGGCCAGGCGTGATAAGTGTGCGGATACGGGTAACTTTTAATGGCGGCTTCAATTTTTGGGATCATCATCTGCACCTGCGCGCCACGGTGATCCACCAGCAAACGTGGCTGCGAACCAAACCAGTAGCCATCCGGAATAGCATAATTACGGCGAACCACATTCGTACTGCCCCAGCTGATGACGTCATAACGGGTAAACTGTGTTTCCCCTTCCCGCTTGAATATGATCCACGGGTGTACAGCGACCAGTCCGCGCCAGCCATAGGTCGGTGCAGCATAAATCTGCACAATGGCGGTACTTTTGAGTTTGGCTGGATCCGGCGCAATTCCGGCGGAATCCCGCCGCGCCGTAGACCAGCTCTGCCCTGCGGGTTCTTCACGGGTTTGCGAGGCTTTTGCATAGCTGTATCCAAAAGACAGCAGTAAAACGAGGACAAATACGAGGCTAAACCATTTTATGGCGATCATGCTTTTATTCACCTTTGCCTGTCTGTTGGAAACAACATCAATACTTCATCTGCTCCTATAGTAAAGACTTCCCGCCTCATGCACTAGCGCTTGCAATGAAACCCCGGTTCATCATCAGGCGCTCTGCCGACAGGGAAAATCAGACTCCAGCCCATTGTTGCCCAAACGTTACAGGCTCATACTGCAATTAATAGGAAGCAGATTTACTGATTTAATGAAAAAAATAAACTGATGTTAACGCATTGATTACATAAGGATGAATATGACTGACTCTAAGAAAGCATTGATCATCGGCGCATCGCGCGGTATCGGTTTAGGTGTGGTGGACGTACTCACAAAGCGCGGCTGGCAGGTGACTGCTACCACCCGTGATGCCGTACCTGATAAAAGCCCCGCGTCAGTTGAATGGGTAAAACTGGACATCAATAAATCCGAAGCGAGGGAGGCGGTAAAAGACGCGCTCTCCGCGAGCCATTTTGATTTGATTTTTGTGAATGCAGGCGTGTTCGGTCCGGATCATCAGGATATTCATCAGGCCAGCGATGACGAAATTCTTCAGCTGTTTTTGACTAACACTATCTCCCCTGTACGCTGCGCCGCCGAATTGTTGCCGCTGCTAAACCACCGCACCGGTGTGCTGGCGCTGATGACGTCTGAGCTTTCCAGTCTCAATGAGAACGAAGTGGCGACCTATCCGCTTTATTCTGCCAGCAAAGCCGCGCTGAATATGCTGACCCGTGGTTTGCAGCAACAGACCGAAAAACAGGAAGTGACACTGCTTTCCGTCCATCCGGGCTGGGTGAAAACTGATATGGGCGGTGAAAATGCCACCCTGACGATTGAAGAAAGTACCACCGGTATTGTTGATCAGTTTGAAGCCTTATCCGGTAAGGGCGGCCATCATTTCGTGGAATATTCTGGCCGTAAGTTACGCTGGTAACTTTTTGCTGGCAAATAGTCACAAATAAACACCCGTTTTGCGTCAATTCTGCCAGCTTTAGAAAAATAGCTTGCCGGTTCCTCAACGAAGTGCCACCATTAGGAAATTAACGTTTCCTAATGGTGGCGACTCCTGTGCAACCTTCCCCTTCCAGAGAACGCGGACGCCCGCGTGAGTTCGACACCAGTCTGGCGCTGGATAACGCCATGACGGTATTTCGTGAGAAAGGCTTTCATGCCGCATCTGTCAGCGACCTGAGTCGGGCGATGAACCTGACGGCGGGCAGCATCTACAAGGCTTTCACTGATAAACGTACTCTGTTTCTCAAGGTTTTTGAGCGCTATACCTCATTGCGTAATGCTCAGCTGCGCCAGCAGATTGAGAGGGTTACGACCGGGCGCGAACGTATTGCCCAGGTGCTGCGCTTTTACCTTAAATCTTCGCATGAAATTGAAGGCCGCCGCGGTTGTCTGGTTGTCGCCGGCACTGTTGAGTTACTGACCTTCGATGATGAAGTTGCCGGGCTGGTTCGCCAGGCGATTACCCGCAATAAAGCGTTCCTGATTTCGTTGATCAAACTGGGGCAACGTGACGGTTCAGTCTCAACGGCCATTGATGCACATGCCGCATCAACCCTGATGCTTTATATCGTGCTGGGAATGCGTGTTGCCGGCAAAGTTGAAAACAATCCGGATGCTGACTCCACGCTGGAACTGGCGCTAAAAATCCTCGATTAAAATTTTTTTGCCATTTAGGAAATAAACATTTCCTAATAAACTTTAACAGGAGAAATATCATGAATCAGAATATGCCTTCCACTTCCGTTGCCACCACGCCTTTCGGTACACCCGATCCAACACTGAAAGGATTTCATCACCATTACGCCACAGTGGATGGCGTGCGAATGCATTACGTTTGTGGCGGAAATCCTGACGGCGAGGTTTTACTGCTGCTGGCCGGTTTCCCGCAGAGCTGGTTTGCATGGCGTCACGTTATGCAGGATCTGAAGGATACTTTCTGGCTGGTGGCCCCTGATTTGCCCGGTCAGGGCGACTCCGACCGGCCAGAAACCGGCTACGACACACAGAGTCTGGCGCAGAAAACCCACGGGCTGATGCGGTCTCTTGGACATACACGCTATTTTCTGGTCGCCCACGATGTCGGTGCCTGGGTGGCTTATCCGTATGCCGCGCTCTACTCGAATGAAGTGAAACGACTGGCGCTGCTCGATGCCGGGATCCCCGGAATTACCTTGCCGGATGCGCTGCCTGTCACGCCGGATAAATCATGGAAAACCTGGCACTTTGCGTTTCATACCCTGCCCGATTTACCTGAAGCATTGATTACCGGCAACGAACGGATCTATCTGGACTGGTTTTTACGCAGAAAAACGGCAGCGCCTGATGCCTTTACGGACGAAGACATCAGCGAGTATTTGCGCGTTTTCCTCAAAAGCGGCGGGTTGCGCGCCGGACTGGCGTATTACCGTTCAGCCACGGTTTCCGCTGAGCAGAACCGGAAGCTGAACAGTCAGGGAAAATTGCAGATGCCGCTGCTGGCGGTGAGTGCCGATCAGGGTTCTATCCCGGATATGGCCGTACCGCTGCGCGATTTTGCTGAAAACGTCACCGGAATTATTATCGCCAACAGCGGGCATTTTATTCCCGAGGAGCAACCAGAGGCGCTTGCACGCGAACTGCACACTTTCTTCACAATGTGATAGGGAGATTTGTTGAATTTTTTATGGTAAAACGGCCGATAAGATTGTTTGTTAATTATTTGTATCCACAATAATTGCCGGGCTAACTTGTCGCATGCGACCAGCAGACACGGCATCTTTCATTTTTCAGGGATTTGTCATGTCACCTTCTTCCGGTAATCCGGATTCACTGTTACAGCACCGCTCGTTTGTGGCGTTCTGGATAGCCCGCGCGGCCTCCAGTTTTGGTTTCCAGATGCTTTCCATTGTGGTGAGCTGGCAAATCTACTCGATTACCGGAAGGGCGTTTGATCTGGGGCTGATCGGGCTGGTGCAGTTTTTCCCCTCTGTCGCGCTGGCGCTGGTCGCCGGACACGTGGCGGATCAGTTTGACCGCCGCCGCGTGGTCTTGCTCGGACAAGTCGCCGAATGGGTGGCGATTGCCGCCCTGGCGTATTTGTCGCTGACACATCACGTCAACGAAGTCATTATCCTCGGCCTGATTTTTATCATTTCGACCGCCAAAGCCATGGAAGCGCCGTCTTTACAGTCGATGCTTCCGGCACTGCGCGCGGACGCGTCAGCGCGGTCAACTCCATCTTCATCAACACCTCGAACCAGCTCGGCGAATTTGAATCCGGTCTGATGGCCGCCTGGGTGGGCGCAGTCCCGGCAGCGGCCATTGGCGGCATCGGTACATTGATTGTCGTCGGATTGTGTATAACCTGGTTCCCCGGTTTGCGTAAGCGGCAGAAACTGGAAAATGAGGTTGTTGAGGCGTAACGGCGGGTCGGGGAATTTTGAAACTGGAACAATTCAAAATTCCCTAATATAATCAGCTCATTCATTCACCAATTTTATATATAAGGAGGATCCCCATGCTGACCCGTGAATGGTTTTTATATTCACCTGTCTTTGGCGATCGTCGCTGCTCAGGCGTTTCCGGCTCCCTGCCGCGATAACCTGTCTGAGCGAAGCTAACTGACAATCTGAGTTCTTCCCTCCGGCTTACCGGTTATCGTCGGCTTTATTGACGAGAGGCATCCTATGCCCGAAAACCTGAGTAAGCATCATGACTTTACTGTCTGCACAATCTGTATCATTCGATAATTCTTTTGGCCCTTTGCTGGCTGAGATTTCCTTCGGCCTGAAAAAAGGCGACCGCATCGGCCTTATCGGCCACAACGGCTGTGGTAAAAGTACTCTGCTGAAAATCCTCAGCGGTGAACTGGCAGCAACGTCCGGCAGTGTCACGCTGGCGAATCAGTGCCTGATGGCCCGCGTTGAACAACATCTGCCCGAAGAACTGAACCACCATACCCTGCTTGAATCTGTTCTGAACCATCTGCCGCCAGGCCTTCATCAGCCTGAGCTCTGGCAGGCGCAGGTGTTGCTTTCCACGCTGGGTTTCGATGAATCCGCCTGGCAGCTGACGGCAGGAACGCTCAGCGGCGGGCAGCATACCCGCCTGCTGCTGGCCCGCGCGCTGATCCGCCAGCCCGATTTACTGCTGCTCGATGAACCGAGCAACCATCTGGATCTGCCGACGCTGTTATGGCTGGAACAGTTTCTGAAAAACTGGAACGGCAGTTTCGTGCTGGTTTCTCACGACCGCAGCCTGCTTGATAACGTGACCAACAGCACCTGGATCCTGCGCGATAAAACCCTGCAGTTTATTCGTCTCCCTTGTACGCAGGCACGTCTGGCGCTGGAAGAAAAAGACGCCTCCGACGCTGTGCGCAGGGAAACAGAACAAAAGGAGATTGATCGCGTAACTAAAAGTGCCAAACGTCTGGCGCTGTGGGGCAGCGTGTATGACAACGAAAAGCTGGCGCGCAAGGCAAAGCAAATGGAAAAGCAGGTCGACCGGCTGAAGGAGGATCAAACTGAAGTCACCGCCGGTAATCAGTGGAAGCTGCAGTTAAAAGGCGAAGCGCTGGCGGCTGACCGGGTTCTGGCGCTGTCCGGTTTGCAGGTTCGTCCTGCGCAAAATGCTCCGGTGCTGTTCACGCTGGATGAAATGCGCATCAAAAGCGGTGACCGTATCGCGCTGGTCGGGCGCAACGGTTGCGGCAAGTCCTCGCTGTTGCAGACGTTGTGGCACGCCTTCAGTCAGCCGGAAACAACCCATACGGGTGTGACTTTCCATCCCCGCGTGCGTGTGGGTTATTACGATCAGAATCAGCATCAGTTGCAGGACGATGATTCTCTTGGTGATGCGCTGGCGAACTTTGCCCCGCTGACGGAAGAGCAGAGAAAAATGGCGCTGATTGGCGCAGGATTCCCGTTTATCCGCCATCAGCAAAAAGTGAGTACGCTCAGCGGCGGCGAACGTTCGCGGCTGCTGTTTATCGGGCTGACGCTGGCGAATTATTCGCTTTTGCTGCTTGATGAACCGACTAACCATCTGGATCTGGAAGGTAAAGAAGAGCTGGCGGAAACGCTGAAAACCTTCCGTGGTGCGGTGCTTTTGGTGTCACACGACCGGACGCTCATCGAGCAAAGTTGTAACCGGTTCTGGCTGGTGGATGAGCAACGGTTAGAAGAGTGGCATACCCTTGCGCCGGTTTACGCCGTACTGGCGGGTTCTCCCCCGCCAGCGGAATCGTTTTTTTCAGAAAGCGGGACTGACGTAATCCACACCGAGGACACGGAAGAAGAGCAACTGCTGGCGAGGCTGGTGGAGGTTGAACACCTTCTGGCAGAAGATCTGGCGCGCAAACCTAAGCACCAGAAACCTGAGCTGCAACGTCAGTGGCAATCACAAATTGAGCAGCTGAGTGCGTTGTTGAGTCTGGATTAATTGTTCTTTTGGATCCAAAGGCCTCAGGGACGGGGTCTTTGTTTCTGACTAAACGGAAAGTTTATTCACGGCGGATACGCTTTAATGATCATAGTATGTTAAAAAATGGTATCCGATTTTCATCCGAACCCTGCGTTCCTGTCTGCCGCCGGAGAGATTATGTTTAACGTTTTACGTGCTGAACCCAAAACTACCTTTGAATATGGCCCGTTTCGTATCCGTCGTATGCGGCCGGGGCAAATCCAGCCTGAAAAAAATGACGACGCTTTCGGCCCTCTGAGTGTTATAGACCATGCCACTCTCGAACAGGGTACGCTGGTGAAAATGCATGAGCATAACAACGACGAAATCCTCAGTTATATGTGGCGTGGTTCGATGGTGCATGAAGATTCTGCCGGTAACCGTGTTCCCCTTTCACCGAAACAACTGATGATGATGAACGCCGGTGAAAGTTTCTGGCATGAGGAGTCCACGCCGCTGGTGTCGGCAGAAATGTTGCAGATATTTATCCGTCCGCGTCAGGCAAATCTGGAAGGCCGCGTGCAGTTTATGACGCGCCCTGACGGCATAAAAAGCAATGAGTGGACGCTGCTGGCTGCGCCGGAAGGCATTGAGTCTCCGCTTGAAATCAGGCAGGCGGTATATGTCTATGACATTCGCATGGATGAAAACACCACCACGGAAGTTCCTTCACATGCGGGTTTTGCACAATGGCTGTATGTGATGGACGGCGAAATCAGCATCGGCGATTTCACTCTGTCAAAAGGTGACGCGATCAGCGATGAGGACAGCGCATTAACTGTTGCGACTGCAGGTAAAGACACCACGCTGGTGTGTTTTTTGGTTTGTCTGGGCGCGCAGACGATTCTTGAAGGCACTATCAGCGGGAAATAAAGAGTCACAAGCGGTACAAATGAAAAAGCCCCAGTCGTTAAACCGGGGCTTTTAAGGTACTATCAAATTAACATTTAACATTCATCAACTTAATTACGTGTACTGCTTAGGTAATGCAACTGCTAAAGATGTACATATTCTCACAGGATATATTTTTACTGCCTGGTAACGCTATCCTCCTATAATTTTGTGGAATAACATCAGTATCCTGCTCGTTTCATTTACCCTTCTGATATGTCTCGGGATAAATGAGTACATCACCCTCGCGATATATACTCTTTGATGCGTGGCCTTACTTTCGTCGCGACATTCTCGATTTCATACTTACGTACCCAATCGCGAACATTACTCTAACTAACAAGGCGTTACATCATCGCGTTTTCGTCCACATCATGCGATTGCACAGCTTTACTGCGTGGCCTTAAAGCATCATCTCACGGACTTTCAAATAACGCCCGGTGTTGAATCACCCATACTAAAATACTTCGTGGCCTTTATCGCATCTCATTACTGACAAGTTTATCAACTTGCTAATTGCACCGCGAAATAAAAATTTCTTTTCACTTCTCTCTGGTGCTGAGTTCTAATTTACTCGCTATATGTTGTGTGTCAACCCTGTATTTTCAAACAGGGTTTTTTATTTTTGTTAGATAAGAAATCGTAATGAAATCTGTGATCTGCGCCATGAATATCCCGCACCCTATTAACCGCAAAATTGCACAACGTTAATGTTTTGTACACATTTTCGGCGTTATTTCCCTGCTCACCTTACTGATTGCCCTGTTCAGCTTCTGAATGTGCGTTTTTGTATCAGCAAACTAGTTCAGCAGTGTACAAACCGCTTCATTTCCACTATATTGCCGCGCTTAAGACCAAAATCGCAGCACAAAACAGCGATTTCTGTTCGTTATTTAACTATTTTCTTTTTCGGCCATTCTTTCAACGAATTCTGATAAAGGCCACGCGAGGATACGCACTATGGCGACGCTTTCTGTGACCGCCCCGCAACGTTCAGTACTGGGCGGTGCAATGATTATTGGTGGAACGATCATCGGCGCAGGGATGTTTTCCCTGCCGGTGGTGATGTCCGGCGCCTGGTTTTTCTGGTCTGTAGCTGCCCTGATTTTTACCTGGTTTTGTATGCTGCATTCCGGACTGATGATCCTTGAAGCAAATCTTAACTATCCGGTGGGATCGAGTTTCAATACGGTGACCGGCGATCTGCTGGGTAAACACTGGAACCGGCTGAACGGCATCACTATCGCGTTCGTTTTGTACATTCTGACCTACGCCTATATTTCCGCCAGCGGCTCGGTGATCCAGCACACGTTGCGTGAGATGTCGGTGAGTTTTTCTCCCCGCCTCGGCGGTCTGCTGACGGCGCTGGTCGTGGCCTTTATCGTCTGGCTGAGCACCCGCGCGGTGAGCCGGATGACGGCCATTGTACTTGGCGCGAAAATCATTGCCTTTTTCCTGACCTTCGGCAGCCTGCTGTGGCATGTGAAACCTGTGAATTTGCTTAACAGCGTCGAAATTAATCCGAGCTACATGCCTTATGTGCTGGCAACGCTGCCGTTCTGTCTGGCGTCATTTGGCTATCACGGCAATGTGCCGAGCCTGATGAAGTACTACGGCAAAAATCCGCAAATCATCAGGAAGTGTCTGCTGCTGGGTACGCTGATGGCGCTCGGGCTGTACATCATCTGGATGCTGGGAACGATGGGCAACATTCCGCGTCCGGAATTCATCAGCATCGCTGAACGGGGTGGCAATATTGATGTGCTGGTGCAGTCACTGAGCCAGATACTTAACAGCGCCGGTCTGGACTTGCTGCTGACGATTTTCTCAAACTTTGCCGTCGCCTGTTCATTCTTAGGGGTGACGCTCGGCCTGTTTGATTATCTGGCGGATCTGTTTAAGTTCAACGACAGCCGGACTGGTCGCTTCAAAACAGCGCTGGTGACGTTCGTTCCGCCCATTATTGGTGGCGTGATTTATCCCGACGGTTTCATTTATGCGATTGGTTTTGCCGGACTGGCGGCAACGGTCTGGGCGGTGATTGTTCCGGCGCTGATGGCACGCGCATCACGCCAGCGTTTTGGCAGCCCGCTGTACCGCGTATGGGGTGGGAATAAAATGATCGTACTGGTGCTGCTGTTCGGCGTGCTCAATGCGGTGGTACATATTCTTTCAAGCGCGAATTTACTGCCGGTATATCGTTAATTCAAACTGCAATGTCCGGCAGATGTGCATATGGCAAAGACGGAGGAAAAAAGAGGAAATTGGTGGGAAACTGACATCACGCAGCCTGTTCTTTACGTAATACAAACAGGCCGCGATCACAGAGAAGGTTGTTAATGTTTAAGCTTTGTTTACCGAAACAATTTCTTTGATGAAGGTGAAGCTTGAATCACCATGATCTGTTTTGATCATCGGGTAAATTCTCTCTCCCTTCTTCACAAAGCCAGTTACTTCGTGGGTTGAGCCGTTCTTGACAGTAAAGCTATCGCCAACACTGATGGAACTTGCTACTTCGCTCATAACAATCCTTAACGCTTACTTCATTGAACTTCATTAAACCCTTTTGTTGCCGGTCGATGGTAGGCCTTTATGCGACAGGTAGCCAGTGCCGTCGTGCCGTGGTTAATCAGGCGGAGGCTTTTCCAGTTCGACAGGAGCAAATTGTTGGGTCATCAGGATCTCTTTAAATAAGGAATACATGCACACAAGCATGCCAAACCTGCACTGCGGACACTAAGCATTCGGTGCTGACTGCCGGGATTTAAACGGTTTACGCAAAAGATGCACAGCTAATGCCAGCAGGAAAAGCATAGCCTGAATCAGCACTATCGCCGGTCCGGTCGCTGCATCGATATAAAAACTGATAAAGGTGCCGGAAATGGCGGCAATAAGTGACACCGTCACAGCGACGATTATCATTTTCGGCAGCGTCTTACACAGCAGAAACGCAGTAATGCCTGGCGTAATCAGCATTGCGACCACCAGTACAACGCCAACGGCCTGCAACGCCGCCACAATGGTCAGCGCCAGCATACACAGCAACGCATAATGATAAAAACGTACCGGCAGACCGATCACTTTCGCCTGCACCGGGTCGAAACAAAATAGCATCAGATCTTTGAATTTGATGATGATTGCCAGCGTCACCACCAGCGCGATAATCAGTGTTTGCAGCATTTCACTGTCCGTCACGCCCAGCACATTGCCGAACAGAATATGGCTGAGATGCTGCTCCGTATTCACCCGGGAAAACAGCACCAGACCGGCAGCAAACATGCCAGAGAAGACAATGCCCATCACCGAATCCTCTTTGACCCGGCAATGCTCTTTGATAAATCCGGTTGCCACTGCGCAAAACAGACCGGAACCAAACGCGCCAATCACCAGAGGAATACCCGCCAGATAGGCCAGCACCACGCCGGGCAGCACTGCATGTGAAATCGCATCGCCCATCAGCGACCAGCCTTTGAGCACCAGAAAACAAGAGAATATCGCGCAGACAATGCTGGTCGCCATGGCGGTCAGCAGCGCGCGCTGCATAAAGTCGAAGCTCATTGGCTCCATCAGTACATCAAACCAGGACATCATGCGCGACTCCGGCGTTTGATACGCAAATGACTGGCCAGCCAGCCGTGTTTTGGCGCGAATAAAAACGCCAGCAGGAAGACCGCGGTTTGCAGGCAGACGATAACGCCGCCGGTTGCGCCATCCAGGTAATAGCTCAGCCAGGCGCCCGCCGCGCTGGTGACTGCGCCGATAATCACCGAAATAATCAGCACATGGGAGAAACGGTCAGAAAGCAGATAGGCCGTCGCACCGGGCGTGATCACCATGGCAATCACCAAAATTGCGCCGACGGTTTGTAACGCCGCCACGCTGCACGCGCTGAATATAGTGAAGAAAATGATTTTGAGTCGCAGCGGAGAAAGCCCGACCGAAACCGCGTGCGCCTCGTCGAAAAATACCGCCAGCAGGTCGCGCCAGATCACGCACAGCACCAGCAGGGAAACGCCGACGATAATCTGCACCTGCAAAATATCAGCGTCATCGATACCTAAAATATTGCCGAACAGAATCGACTGCACGTTAACGGATGTCGGATTAAGGGAAACCAGCAACAGCCCGAGCGCAAAGAAGGTCGAGAAGACGAAGCCGATGATCGCGTCTTCGCGCAGCTTGGTGAAATGGCGCAACAGCGTCATGGATAGCGCCGCCAGAATGCCGGTACCGAAGGCTCCGATTGCATACGGAAAGCCCAGTGCATAAGCGCCTGCCACACCCGGCACGACGGAATGCGAGAGCGCATCGCCCATCAGCGACCAGCCTTTAAGCATCAGATACGCCGATAAAAATGCGCACACCGCGCCGACACCGGCACTCACCCAGATGGCTTTCACCATATAGTTATACTGAAACGGCTCCAGCAACAGCGCCATCATACCGCCCGCCTCACCGGTTCCTGTGGCACTAAATAACCGATGTTCCTCAGCGCGCCGCCAAAGGTATTTTCGAGATTATGAGAGGTAAACGTAGTGTCGAGCGCACCAGCCGCGATGACCGTGCGGTTGATCAGCACCACGCGGTCGCAGAAATCCGGCACACTGGCGATGTTATGTGTCGAAACCAAAATCAGATGCCCTTCTTCGCGCAGCTGGCACAGGAGTTCGATAATGGCATTCTCAGTTTTGATATCCACACCGGTAAAGGGTTCATCAAGCAGCATGACGCGCCCTTGTTGTGCCAGCGCCCGCGCCAGAAAAACGCGTTTTTTTTGCCCGCCGGAAAGCTCGCCAATCTGCCGATGCGCCAGATCAGTGAGGCCTACGCGAGCCAGCGCCGACGCCACCTGTTTTTTGTCTTCCGCCGATGGGATCCGCAGAAACGACATTTTGCCGTAGCGCCCCATCATCACCACATCACGCACCAGCACCGGAAAATTCCAGTCCACATCTTCCGACTGGGGCACATAAGCGATAAGGTTTTGTTTCAGCGCTTTCGCCACGTTCAGACCGTCCAGCGTCACGCTGCCGTGCGTAGGACGGAGTATTCCCATGATGGTTTTAAAAAGCGTGGATTTACCGCTGCCGTTAACGCCGAGCAGCGCGCAAATCGAACCGCCGTGCAGGGTAAACGAGGCATTTTCAATCGCGGTATGACCGTTGTTATAGGTCACCGAAATGTCATCAACGTTAAGATGCAGCGCGGCGTTACTCATTGTCCGAACCCTTCTGCAATGGTACCGACCGTGACTTTCAGCAGATCGATATACGTGGGAACCGGGCCGTCAGTCGCTGACAGCGAATCGACATACAGCACGCCGCCGTATTTCGCGCCGGTTTCCTTGCTGACCTGTTTTGCCGGTTTGTCTGAAATCGTGCTTTCGCTGAACACCACCGGAATATTCTGCTGACGCACCAGATCAATGATTTTTTTCACCTGCTGCGGCGTGCCCTGTTCTTCAGCATTGATTGGCCACAGATAGGCCTCTCTCAAATCATAATCTTTCGCCAGATAACTGAACGCACCTTCACTGGTCACTAACCAGCGCTGCCCTGCCGGAATTTTTGCCAGACGTTCACGCAGTGGCGCATCCAGCTGGCTGATTTTTTGCGCATAATTTTTGGCGTTACGATCGTAGGTTGCGGCATTTTCGGGGTCATATTTCACCAGCGCCGCACGGATATTTTCGACATACACCAGCGCATTTTTTGCCGACATCCACGCGTGCGGATTTGGATTGCCCAGATACGGCCCTTCCTGAATCGGCAGCGGCGTTATGCCGTCCGTCACGGTGACCGAAGGCACATGTTTGATGTTGGCAAAGAAGCGCCCGAACCAGCGTTCAAGATTAAACCCGTTCCACAAGATCAGATCGGCGGATTGCGTTTTCACAATATCCCGCGGCGTAGGCTGATAGTCGTGGATCTCAGCGCCCGGTTTGGTGATCGACTCCACGGTGGCGGCATCACCGGCGACGTTCTGCGCGATGTCCTGGATCACCGTGAAAGTGGTCACCACTTTAAACTTTTTTTTGTCCTTGCTGGCCGCCTGGTCTGCCGCCTGCGCGTTGCCGGTGAGCAGCGCCACAATCATGCCGACCAGCATCAGCCGCAAACGAAACGGCGAATGGCTGAATAATTTTAAGATGTGTCGTCCATTTTCCATGAAATATCTCCTGTCATTCTGCGCATCAAACGGCGGTTTATTATTCAGGTATAGCACAGGCTATACTCCATAGCCAATGCAAAGTTTTCATAAATTGGTAGATATGTGGACTTGGTTTACAATGCGTGGGTTGCTGCGGTGAGCGCGGCTGCGGTGAAAAACCGTTAAGCAAGAAAGAGGCAGGCGTAGTGAAAGATAAAAAAATGAATCCATTACTGGATGTGGAAGAACACGCGCAGGGTTTCTTACAGGTGCGCGAGGCGCATCGCCGGGAATTAATGGATGATTACGTTGAGCTGATTTCAGATTTGATTCACGAATTTGGCGAAGCGCGACAGGTAGATCTGGCCGCACGTCTGGGTGTTTCCCAGCCGACAGTGGCAAAAACCCTGAAACGCCTGGCCAATGCCGGACTGGTTCACCAGCTGCCCTATCGCGGAACCTTTCTGACGCCGGAAGGTGAGAAACTGGCGGCGGAAAACCGCGAACGTCATAACGTGGTTGAAGCGTTTTTCATCGCGCTCGGCATCAGCGCAGAGACAGCGCGTCTGGATGCTGAAGGGGTGGAGCATCACGTTAGCGATGAAACGCTGGAAGCCTTCAGACGTTTTACAGCAAGTAAGAAATAACACCTTAAATCCGAATTTTTTAATTCTCAGCCCGGATTTGCTGTGGCAAAACCGGGTCTGAAATATGAATCCCCCGCCTCTCAAACCCTGAACGTAAACAAACGTTTGCTGCTGAATTTTTTGGTCACAATTGCTGCCACAGCCTTGTCATATTCACCCTAATCCCCCGCCAACCTTTTAGCCGCAACAGGCGTATCGTTATCCTCAGGAGTGGTGGGTTTTATCACTTCGGACATCCGCTCAATGCACTTCGAGGTCGTTATGAAAAGGCTGTTGTTGTTGATGCTCACTGCTGGCGCGCTGATGTCGGCCAGTTCTGCGTCGTTCGCCTACGGTTATTACGGTCATGGTTATTACGGTCATGGCTATTACGGCCATGGTTATTACCATGGCGGCTATTATCGCTGGGGCTGGTATGGCCCGAATGTGGTGATTGGCATTCCTCCGCCGGTCTATTACGGCCCGCCAGCCGTCGTTTATGCTGCGCCACCGCAGCCGCAAACGTATGTCGAGAAACCCCCGGCTTATGCGTATTACTGCCAGAATCCGGCGGGATATTATCCGCAAGTCCCGGCCTGCCCGCGCGGCTGGATGAAAGTGGTCGCAGGACCACGTTAACAGGCGATAAAAGTCATGAACAGGTTTACTCCGGTGGCGGTTCTCGCCTTAGCCGCGGCCTTATCCGGCTGCGTTTCTCCTCCAACCCGACCAGATGTGATGGTGCTGCCAGGTACCGGAAAGGATTATCAACAGTTTCAGATGGATGAAATGTCATGCCGTAACGCGGCCTATGGCAGTGTGAATGGCGTCGCAGAAACTGCCAGTAATAATGCCGCTGGTACCGCTGCCGCTGGCACCGTCGTGGGCGCGGCAGCCGGAGCACTGATTGGCGCAGCGTCGCATCAGGCCGGACCGGGCGCGCTGATTGGCGCAGGCAGTGGTTTGCTGATTGGTAGCGCAATGGGCAGCAATAATGCAGGGGCCAGCAGCGGCGATTTGCAGGATCAGTACGATACGGTGTACACGCAATGTATGTACGCCAAAGGCAATAAGGTGCCGGTAGACACCAGCGACGGTTACAGCTCGAATCAACCGCCGCAATCGCCGGTTCCGCCGGATTACTACCCTGCAGAACCCGGTGACAGCGGCGTTCCGCCAGACTACGTGCCTTAATTTTCATAGCACAATCTTCACTACACAATGCTAAAAAGGCTGCCGTTTTACACGGCAGCCTTTTCGTTTTAATGCACATTGAACTGCTTAAGCGAATGGCGCGCGACCGTTCAGCACGTCATCAATCACTTTCAGCACGCCCTCATCACGGTTAGATGGCGCGACGTATTTCGCGGCGGCTTTTGCCGGTGCAGAGGCATTTTCCATCGCAAAACCGTAACCGGCGTAGCTGAGCATTTCCAGATCGTTGCCGCTGTCGCCAAACGCCAGCACTTCGTCATCGCGGATACCATAAATTTGCTGGATTTTTTGCAGACCGCAGGCTTTGTGATTTCCGCTGATGATCAGATCAACAGAGCCATGTCCGCTGGTCACCGGTGCAACAATCCCGCCAAGGTTGGCGTTAACTTCACTCATCAGCGGATAGACATCGTCTTCCACGTAGCTCAGTGCAAATTTGAAAATCGTATCGTCGATTTCTGCGTATTGATGCACTTTTGTCAGTCGGTGATAGTAACGGCGCATACGACTGATGAAATCCTCATCGGTGCCGCTGAGCACATAAGCCCCTTTGCGCCCACACACAATGGTGTTAATGCCCGGCGTGCGACTTATCCATTCCAGCACCTGCGTCACCTGTTCCGGTTCAAGTTTGCCGCAGTAAATTTCCTGTTCTTTATCGACCACATACCCGCCGCCTTCCGCAACGTAAGCAATTTGTGTATCGAGATCATCAAAGAAGGATTTCAGCTGGTAATACTGGTTGCCGCTCGCCACCACAAACTTAATGTCACGTTGCACAAGTTGCTGATATTGCTCGCCAAAGCGGGCTTTATTGTATTCGTGCTGCGGATTGAGAAACGTTCCATCCATGTCTACGGCGATAAGTTTTACAGCCATTACTGCTCCTTACAGAGTCGGATTTTAAATCAATCAGGCTAAAAGAGGGCTGGCGGGTTTTACGCGCCAGCTGGCAAATTTGCCACTCAGTTATAAATCATTGGTCTTTGAAAACAATCAATACTTCAGTTTGTATGCGCCAAACGTGATGACCATAAACGCCGCCGCGACCGCCGAGAATGCGACATACAAACTGGAAAGATGGGCAATAAAGCCGATCAGCGCCGGACCGCCCAGCACACCGAGATAACCGAGCGTTGCTACCATCGCCACCGCCATATTGACCGGCATCACTTTTTCCTGACCGGCCAGCGTAATCAGCACCGGAACAATATTCGCTGCGCCTATCCCGACCAGCGCAAAACCGCACAATGGCAGGATCCAGCCCGGCAACAGCACAACCATCAGATAACCGGCGATACCCAAAATCCCGCCGATAATCAGGATCCGTTTGCGCCCTAGTGCACTGACAATCGCATCACCGGTCAGTCGCATCAGCGACATCGCCACGGCAAATACCGCAAAGCCCCAGCCCGCATGTTCGAGCGCCAGACCGCGATCCTGTGTCAGGAAGACACCGCCCCAGTCCAGCACCGCGCCTTCGGCCATAAAACAAATCATCGCCATCACCGCCATCAGCACCAGACGGAAATTCGGTCTGGCTTTCGGCTGGCCTTCTTCAGGTTCCTCATGCGCGCCAAACGGTAACATTCCGCGATAAGAATACGCCGTCAGCGCGATAACCAGCACGACGGCAAAAAACGTGCTGCCGAGCGGCGTGATACCGGCACTGAGCAGCAACGCACCGCCTCCGGCGCCGGCGATCCCGCCCACGCTCCACAGGCAATGAAACCCTGACATCAGTGGTTTATCCGCGGCCTGTTCCACCAGCGTGCCCTGCACATTGACGGCTACATCCGCCAGCCCGATGCCCATGCCGAAAATAAACAGACTGAGCGCCAGCAGCCAGATGTCACTGAACACCGCCAGCAGTGGCAGCATCAGACAGTACAAAATGACCGCCGCGACGATCACTGCCCGACAGCCAAACTTGCCGATAATCCGTCCCGACCCAAGCATCGACAGCAGCGAACCGGCACCAAGACACAGCAGTAATAACCCGAGATCACCCGCCTCTGAATGCGTCCGCAATTGGGCATAGGGAACCAGCGCCGCCCATAGCCCCATCGCCATGCCGGTGACAAAAAATATCGCCCGCGTCGCGACACGCCGGACAGGACTTCCGGCATGAATACCGTTGTGCGCAATTTCAGATGACAGTGACATCAGATTCTCCCGCGAGGTGAAGTTAGTTATTAAAAGTCTTTTAATAAGTCCGCAGTATAAGGGGGCGAACAACAAAGTCAACCGGCGTTATTCACCGAAAGCAATGTGCAGACTGTAGTTGCTGAGCGTCAGTTCCGCGATGCCTTGAAGATAATCCTGACGCATCGACGGGCGGTAAGTCAGCTGCGGCATATGCTGTGCGGGAATGTGCCGCAGGCAAAGCATCTTCAGCTCAGGCAGCAGTGCTTCACTTATTTTCGGGCCGGAAAGCGCGATGGTGGCCGGGTTGATAATGGCGGTCAGCGAGACAATCACTTTCGCCATTTCTTCTGCGACCGGCAGTTTATCCAATCCTTCAAAAGGCAGATTTGATACTTCCCCTGCAAACTGGCTGGCACCCTGTAATACCTGACCGTTAATCACCATGCCACAGCCCAGACAAGGCACTTCAGGCTTGAAGAGGTAGGCTACCGGCGCGGTAATACCTGCGCAACTGCTGCGGTAAAAACCCCACGCGGTGTAGTTCATGTCGTTATCCGCCTGAACATAAATCCCGAACTTTTCACGCAGTTGCTGCTCAACCGCCACCCCGGCAAACACGCTGATATCACAGGTCGCGACGGTTCCTTTAACCACCACGCCCGGCAGGCCAATGCCCAGCGCTTTAATATTGGGATAGTCCGCCAGCAGGCTGCCAATTTGCTGATAAAACGTCGCCAGCGTCAGCGGTAAAAAGCGGATTTCACCCTGCGCCAGACTTTCACCGGTGGCTGAATTCACCGACCAGACAATCTGTGCGGCAGCGTCGCTGCCCTGCGCGTACAGGCTAAGTACCGAGAAATAGTTCGGGTTATACGCATAGCGCTGCGCCGGACGGCCACCACGCGAGACTTCGAGTTCCAGCGCCAGCACTTCGTGCCGCTGGCTCAGATCATTCAGCACTGCGCCGCAGGTGGCGATACTCAGACCGGTGACACCCGCCAGTTCCGCCTTCGTCGCCGAGCCCAGAGATTTCAATGCATTCGTCACCAGTACGACATTGTTTATCTTCATTTCACGGGTGGTACGGTTGGAAGGGATGATCATGTTGCCTCGGGAATGCACGTAAGAATTGTGGGTAATTTAGCACAAAGTTAAAAAAGCCAGGATCCTGGAAAGACAAAAGTCAGCACGCCGTGAAATAACCACGCTCCACCACTAATCTTTTAAAATGATAATTAACATATAAATCAAGTTGTTGCAATCAACACTAAAGATGTTTAGAACAGATAGAGTTTCGTTACGAAAAAATCACATGGAAACACTGCGACGGAAATCTCATTTTTTCTGACTCATGGAATGAACGTAAAACAGCCTAAGGGAACTCATTATGGCTATTATTCCTATAATGCCAGCCTCTGGGTTTAGTCTTCTGAATAAAAATATTATGGAGGCAAAAGCACGTGGCATGAGCAAGGGAATGGCAACCCCGGCAACTTATTACTGGTTTTATCATAAGGTAAGAAATCGCGGAGTATGGGACTATAAACAACAGAACAAGAAGCTGGCTAATTTTGGCAATTTTAATTTCGGGGCTACCGGATATGTTGCGGGTATCCCGCCAGATATTTTACTCATGGGCGGTGGATTTGCACAAAGTATGGCGGGCACCTCCAGAGAAGAATGGAGCAATTGGTATGGCGTAGCGCCTTACGGAGATGACCCGGTTGATCAAAGATGGATTAAACAAGGTATTGATTATGCCAAACAGCATGGTTATTAAATGGGGGCACCGTATAGTAACCGTCGTTTTATTACTGCTGGTAGCAAGCTATGTTGCTTATCAGCATTACACTGGGCCACCCTATAATGATGCACTATTCAAATCGCAGCAATTAAACGAAAACACATGGCTCTACGTCACGAAATATCAGGGCGGGGGTGCGACGGTTTCCGAAGTCTATCGTTACTACTTGTCCGGAAAGATAGCTGCGAATCCCGTGAAAGCCCTGGGGGAAATGTCCCCATTTCTTACATCAGATAGCGCCGAGGCCAAAGTTACTAAAATTGGCCGTCTTGTAACAGTAAGAATAACTGGAAGGATTTACGACTTTACTAATTCAGTTTTGTACACCTCGGATGGGATCGAATATATCCCATCTATCGAACTGTTTGCGTATCCACCATCTTAAAGTTTGTTAACACACGGCTTCCGAGATTGGGAGCCGTGTGTTTGCCCTTTTACCCGAAATTTTGCACCAGCCTGCCCAGTTCAGTTTCTGCCACGCCTTCGTGATGCCCGTCAGTAAAACAGGCACCGGTCACAGGTTCGCGGAGATCCGGGAAGTGATAGACCGCGTTCACGCACGACGGGCCGCCGCCTGAATGACCGGCTGAACGTCCCGCGTCTCCCATCGCACCGCTCATCAGCCCCAGCGCGTAACCGCATTCTGTCCAGGGCCGCCCTTCGAGGGCACCGCCAAGCGGGATGGTCACCTGCATTTCAGCCGACGACGCAGCACTCAGCAGTTTACCGCTGAATAATCCGTGCAGCAGTCTGGCCGCATCCCGCACATTGCCTGCCAGACAACCATGATATACCCAGCCCGGAGCGTATTTTCCGGCGGCTTCACAGTGCAGTTGCGCAAATTCCTCGCGCGAGGTGACAAGTGCGACACTGGTCAGTCCGAGCGGTGTCGAGATGAGGTCAGTCATCAGTTGCGCGAAACTCAGCCCTGACGCGGCTTCAATGTGTTCGCGGGCCAGCATGTAGCCAATATTGGAATAAGACCAGCCCGCGCCCGGCGCAAACAACATGCCTCTGGCTGACGCGGCACTGAGCAATTTTTCGCGTGACCAGGGTTCTCCTCCGGCAGCGACAGCGTCATGATAATCTTTCAGTGCGCCGTAATCCGGCAATCCGGCGGTGTGGTTGAGCAACTGCCGCAGGGTGTAAGCTTCGCCATCAACACAGCCATCCAAATTTACAGTCCCGTTTTCACTAAGTTTCAGCGCACAAATCGCGATCGCGGTTTTCGTGAAACTCCAGTAAGGAAAACGGGCATGCATATCGCCTCCTGCCCTTTCTTCGCCAGAGGCTGAAATACAATAAGAATGGAAGCTCTGCATGGCAAACCTCATCACATTAAAGAAAACGGGCGCTGTTTGAGCGCCCGTCGGATCATAATACTTTACTCAAAAATTCGCGGGTTCGCGGATTTTCCGGTGCGGTAAACAGTTGCGCCGGTGGCCCCTGCTCCTGAATCACACCCTGATCGATAAACACTACGCGGTCAGCGACTTCACGCGCAAAGCCCATTTCATGCGTCACAATCACCATCGTCATGCCTTCGAGCGCCAGCTGTTTCATGACCGCCAGCACTTCACCGACCAGCTCCGGATCCAGCGCTGACGTCGGTTCATCAAAAAGAATGATCGACGGTTCCATTGCCAGCGCACGGGCAATTGCCACGCGCTGTTGCTGACCACCGGACAAACTTGAAGGCCAGGCGTCGATTTTGTCGATCAGTCCAACTTTTTGCAGCAACTTTTCGGCACGCGTTACGGCTTCCGCTTTCGATAATCCCTTCAGCGACATCGGCGCCATAATCAGGTTTTCCAGCACGGTCATGTGCGGGAACAGATTAAAGCGCTGGAATACCATACCAACGCCGGAACGCAGCGTATTCAGATTGGTTTTCGGGTCATGCACCGCAAAACCGTTCACCACCACTTCGCCGCCATTGGGCTTTTCCAGCGCATTCAGGCAGCGCAGAAAGGTGCTTTTACCGGAACCTGAAGGCCCGATGATGCACACCACTTCTTTCTCTGCGATGTCACAGGAAATGCCGCGCAACACGTGGGTTTCGCCAAACTGTTTCTGTAAATCCTTAACGTGAATCACTTTTGCCAAACCTCTTTTCCATGTGTTGAACCAGCAGCGAGAGCAGGAAAGTCAGAACCCAGTAAACCAGTGAAATAGTCAGGTAGGGTTCCCAGTAGGTAGCGTAAGCGCCGGAAACAGTACGCGCGGCATACGCCAGATCGGCCAGGCCAATCGCCGAGGCCAGCGAGGAATCTTTCACAATCGCGATAGCGTTATTACCCAGCGGCGGAAGAATACGACGGAACGCCTGCGGCAGGATAACCTTGCGCATCGTTTTGCCCCAGCCCATTCCCAGCGCGCGGGAAGCTTCCATCTGACCGTTGTCGATAGACTGAATACCCGCACGGAAAATCTCGGAAACATACGCCCCGGCGTTCAGCGTAATCGCCACCACGCAGGATAAGAATGCACCGTAATCTGAGCGCAGCGCACGGGCGAAATCCGAGGACATCAGACCGTTCGCCACTAAAATGCCGTCACGCGGATTAATAAACAGCGGCACTAAAGCAAAGTGAACGACCATAATCTGCACAAACAGCGGCGTACCGCGAAAAGCACTGACGTAAATGCGCACCGGCCATTGCACGGCGAAACGCAGAATAGGTTTCCACGGACCGTCGTCGGCACGGGCCATCCGTCCGAGCCCCAGCAGCAGGCCCCAGGTGGTGCCTAAAATGACACAAATAATGGTGCATTTGATGGTCATCAGCGCGCCCTGTACAAACAGCGGCGCATATTCTGAGATTATCTCCCAGCGAAATCCGGTCATACCTGTCCTTGTTCAGGAGCGTGTTACCGCCCCTGATTAACGTTGTTCGTGATGAGAAAATTATTGAGCAGGGAGCGCTGGAACGTTCTTATCAAACCAGGTTTCGTAGATCTTGGCGTAGGTGCCGTCAGCCACGATTTTCTTCAGACCGGCATTGATTTTAACCAACAGTTCGGTGTTGTCTTTAGCGACCGCAATACCGAAATACTGACGCTCGAATTTAGCATCCGGTACCAATTTCAGCGCTTTCTCCGGATGGGATTTGATGTAGTACTTCACCACACCCACGTCACCGACCGCCGCGCCGATGCCGTCTTCCGCCAGCTCCTGCAACATCAGCGGAGTGTTATCAAAACGTTTGATGTCGGTGCTGTTTTTGCCCAGTTCATTGGACACCACGATGTCGCCGGTGCTGGAGTTCACCACACCCACTTTCTGACCTTTCAGGGCGGCCACGGAATCCACTTTAGAGCCTTCAGGCACCACGATGGACTGTTCCGCCGGGAAATACGGGGCAGAGAAAGCCACCATCGCTTTACGTTTATCGGTAATGGTGATGCCAGAAATAATGATGTCACGATCACCGGAATTCAGTGTCGCAAAAATTCCTTCCCACGGCGTGTTAACCAGTTTGATGTCAAAATCTTCGGCTTTGGCGATCGCCTTGATGATGTCGATATCAAAACCTTCCAGCTGTTTCTGGCTGTTTTCGTATTCAAACGGACGGTATGTACCGCCGGAACCGACCACGTATGTAGTCTGTGCGGCATAAGCAGATGTGATTAATGAAGAAAGCAGGCACCCGGTGAAAATTAATGACTTAAGCATGGTCACTCCTGTGTGGTTGTTATTTTATGCAGTTAATTTGCATAAAAATACACAAGTTGACGAAGCGCTTCAACCGAAAGTTACAGCGGACTGCTATGAATAACACATTGAGAAGTGAATAGCAGACTCCTCCGAGTTCCCTGTAAGAACGTTCATCTCTCCCGTGGGATCAGGTATATTGATACGCAGATCACAAAAATCCCTTAAAGGAAGACGTCGCAATATGAGTTATCGCTTCACCCTTGCTGCCGTAGCAGCCGTTATCGCACTCACAGGATGCGCAAAAACGAAAACCGCCGACCAGGCACCGGCTTTCGATTTTGGCTCGACGCGCCTGACCGTTGCGCACGTCCCGACGAAAACCGACGATGGCACCAAACTGTATGTGACCATTGATGATAAAGAGGCGGGTGCGCTGGGGACTGGCGAGAGCATGGAAGTCCAGCTTCCGGAAGGTAAACATAAAGTCGGCGGCTATGCCCGTTCACTGATCGGTCGCGTCACCATCGCGCCTGTCGAAGTCGCGACATCGCGTGATGCGGTCAGCCATGTGACTTATTCTGTGGCAAATCTCAAACCGACGTTCCTGGTTCGGGCATCAACGCCAGTGCCGAAACCGAAATCAGAATCGATTCCGGCAGAACCGGTTCCGTCGCTGCCGAAAGACATCGAAGCACCGGCAGCCGCCGAACAGTCGCAGGCTTCAGCAACGCCAGCTGACGCACCGGCAGCCACTGCGGTAGTGACTCAGCAGACTTCTGCAACGTCTGCGACTTCAACAACTTCAGCGTCAACAACTCCAGCGCCAGTTGCGACTCAGCCGGTGCAAACTGCTACCCCTGCAACCCCTGCAACCCCGGCAGCGACTCAGCAGACACAAACTGCCGCCCCAGCTGCGCAGACACCGGTCGTTACCGACCTGACACCGACCACTCAGTCGCAAACCTCACAGGCGACGCAGAGTACGACCGCGCCTGAAGTCACCGACCTGACTTCAGAACCGCAGGCATAATCTGCTTTTCCCGCCGGTTTTACGATCCGGCGGGCAAATCATCAGAATTTCACCACCGCACCCAGCTCAATCACCCTGTTCGGGGGAATATGATAATGCTCAGGCGCGCGCAGAGAGTTACGCTGCAAGAACTGGAACAGTTTCCCGCGCGCTTTTAAATACCACGGACGGGGTTCGCCCAGCGTAAAGGTGTCCCGCGACATAAAGAAAGACGTCTCGTTCATCGTACATTTCAGCCCTTCCAGCCCGCAGCGGTAGAGAATATCCGTGACATTCGGCGTTTCCCGCCAGCCATAACTGGCAATCACCCGCCAGAATGCCGGTGAAAGCTGCTCAATCGTCACTCTTTTCACGTTGTGAACATAAGGCACGTCTTCCGTCACCACCGTCAGCAGCACCACACGCTCGTGCAAAATTTTGTTGTGCTTGAGATTGTGCAGCAGCACCAGCGGCACTTCATATTGGCCGCGCGACATCACCACTGCCGTGCCCGGCACGCGTTTCGGCGGTGCTTTTTCCAGCGAGGCGATCAGTGCCTCAAGCGCTTCCGGATCCTGCCTCAGGCGGCGCAGCAGGCGGGAACGCTCGGTTTTCCAGGTCAGCATAATCAACAGAATGGTCAGCCCGATAGCCACCGGCAGCCAGCCGCCGGAGAACAATTTGGTCAGGTTGGCGGCAAACAACGGCACATCAATGATCAGCATCGCTGCCATCATCAGGCCACCAGCCCAGGTTTTCCATCCCCAGTTTTTGACCATGACAATGCCAATCAATACCGACGTAATGACCATCGTACCGGTGACCACAATCCCGTACGCCGACGCCAGATTGCTGGAATGTTTAAAGCTGACGATGGCAATCAGTACCGCGAAATACAGCAGCCAGTTGACGACCGGAATGTAAATCTGACCAGATTCTTCATCTGAGGTATAGATGATGCGCATCGGCGGCAGATAGCCCATACGCACTGCCTGACGCGTCAGGGAGAACACGCCGGAAATCACAGCCTGCGAGGCAATCACCGTCGCCAGCGTAGCCAGTATCAACAGCGGGATCAGCGCCCAGCCAGGCGCGAGGAGGAAAAACGGATTCACGATAGCGTCGGGTTTGCTGAGCAGCAATGCGCCCTGTCCGAAGTAATTCATCACCAGCGAAGGCCCGACCAGCACAAACCAGGCAATGCGGATCGGTTTTTTACCGAAATGGCCCATGTCGGCATATAACGCTTCGCCACCGGTCACCGACAGCACCACCATGCCGAGCGCAAAGAACGAGACGGTTTTGTATTCCACAAAGAAATGCAGCGCCCAGTAAGGATTCAGCGCCTGTAATACATCGGGATTACGCATAACTCCGCCAATCCCCAGCGCACCGATAGTCACAAACCACAACACCATCACCGGTGCAAAGATTTTGCCCACGCTGCCGGTACCATTTTTCTGAATAAAGAAAAGCAGAGTCAGCACGGCAATCGAAAACGGAATAATAAAACGGTCGAGCGACGGCTCAATAATCTCCAGCCCTTCCATCGCCGAAAGCACCGAGATGGCGGGCGTGATCACGCCGTCGCCGTAGAAAAAACTGCCCCCCACCAGCCCGATAAACATGATGAACGGGATCCAGCGCGGATTAAGATTGCGGATCGCCAGCGACATCAGGGTGAGAATGCCGCCCTCGCCGTCATTGTCGGCACGCATCACGAAGCTGATGTATTTCACGGAAACGACCAGCATCAGCAGCCAGAAAATAAGCGACAGAAAGCCGAATAATGCACTTTGGGTCACGGCGATGCCCGCTTGTCCGGTCAGGCATTCACGCAGGGTATACAACGGGCTGGTACCGATATCACCATAAACGACACCAATACACGCCACGGTCACAGTCAGCAGCGATGATTTATTTTTTGTATGCTTCATGAGTGGCTTCACAATTTACCGGGGCGACGTTGGTCGCCCCACACAGAAAGTATAGCCGCTCTTTATGAAGCTCAGAGTTCCTGTGTAACCTTATAACTCAATTACCGGAATGCCTGGGTTATGCTTCATCATTAACTCGCCAGCTTTTCTGGATTCTTTTCTTGCTTGCTGCTTAAAGAATTCGCTGCTGTTTGTGACATATTTAGGCGCAAGAATAATACCTGCCACTTTTATTTCCCTTGTCGCTAGAAGACCAGGGTACAGGCTAATATTTGGACGCCCGATAACGATGATTTCGTTATAATAAGAGCTATTCGTCTGAGACAGGATTTTACGGGGGGCCAGAATTTTATTATATCCTCCCTCAACATTCTTCGAGGGTTTTTTGGCTTTACCGCTGAAGATGCTGTCAGACAATGCAGATTTATCAAAGATACGTTGATTTTTCAGATCAACACCTGCATGGTTTGGAAACCAGGCATCGCGCGGGAACGTACCTAATATATTCTGGGTTGGCACCTCTAATATAAAACCTGCTTCAAAAAAAAGCCCTGTTGCGACATGCCCTCTTCGGCCAACGGCACCGAAGTTCTTTTTAAGTGCTTTTAAATCAATGAGGGATGTCGACACTATATCCCATGTTTTGAACACAGACTGTGCATCCTGAGTGAGCAAAACACTATTATTCAAATACTGCGTTCTCACGGTATGGACAAGCAACAGATTTTTCTTATCTCTTGCTTCCCATTTTTTAAGCTCAGCTAGATTTATTTCACCTTGCGTTTTAATCTTTTTATTACCAAACATATTACTACTCCTTGAAATATATTTTTTCAGTTATCATAATAATAGCAACTGACATATTCAGAACTTCACGCAGCGATATTTTTACAGTGCCTATTGTGCAGCAATCACTGCTTCGGACATTGAATTCATGCAAAGTTCAAATAACGATATGCTAGTGTTTTATTGTCTCCTGACTCCCGATATAAAGCATATAATTTTTGTACAGGGGTTATTTACTTTCTGAAAAATAGATCAACACTACAATCCTTGATAAAGTTACAGTATTTATTGTTTCAGCCAACAATTTCCCAATTCTTCATGATATTACTCCTAAGATTAACATAAATATTATTAATATTTCCTGACCAGTTTGCTCCCCGGAAATTTTCATTCTGAAAGGACGACTGCGAAAAACGATTAAGCCACTGGGGATTTAATTTCCCATCACCAGACTTGAGTGAAACTCCGCTATCATCCATTCGATTTACGGCACCCACAACAGTTGGATGAAATCCCATTTTTAGATAAAATCCCTGACTGTCGTCCACCGGCACCAGTGAGGCTTGTTCAATCTTCATCTCGAACCCATATTTTATTGCAGCGAATACTAAAAGCTGCCCTAAGCCAACAAATTGGTTAGGATTTTTTTTCGTTGGAGTATTGGAATTACCCTCTACATATATTGCTGATATATATAAAAAATCTTTTCCCCTTGGTTCGCTTTGCACAGAACAACGTCCCGAAGCAACTTCCTGATGTGCTTGCGTAAGTAACCAAAAATTCATTGCATGTTGGTCACACTCCGGCGGTGCTTCGACGTCCTTTGACAACGTCATTATTAATGGCTTTCTACCTTGCGGATACTTTTCTATAAAATGCATACTTTTCCATACCTCTCCTGAATGTTTAGTCTGATGAACTACTTTCGAATATTTTGAATTCAGACATTCAATTAATAAATAAAACTTAATCATTATTTTTTATAATCATCAGTTAGAGCCACAAGTAGCAAATGATGATTAAGCAATCTTTGAAGCTTTCTATTTTTTCTGCAAGTGTCTAATTCAACATGACACTGGCAGCATTTAAGGCATCTATTCTCTGTGAGATTTGTTTTATCAGGGCGGGGTTAACCTGACGGTTATTCTCCCTGTCCTGTTGAATCGTCCACAATAATGTTTCCGCGCTGGTTCCGTTACGTTGCAGGTCTTGGCGTAGCTGATATACCGCTGTTTTCAATTCCGACACTGTCATATATTGGCTGTGTTTCTTTTCGGCATTCAGTAAGCGTGCTTCAAGCTCATCAAGATGTTTATTAGCAAGAACGACACCATCCAACGCAGGGATATAACCCGCCTTCTCATCTAATGTGCGCTGCCATTGCGCACTGTATTCATTGCCCGGATAAGCTTTTTCCAGATGTTCAGATAATATTTTTCCTTGCCGCAGCAGCACATCGGAAGGTTGCGCGCTCAGCCAGACCAGCAAGGGGGCAGCGTGGGTTAACACCGCCGTTTTTTGTGCACGCAATTCTGGTTCCTGCGCCCTACGCCAGGCCTCATCCAGCCGATCCTCACTGTGTTGCAGTGCCAGTAACGGAGCACTCAGTTTTTCACCGAAACTCAGCGACTGCGCAAAAAACCAGATACTGGCCGCGACGGCGCATATCACGATACCCGCCGCCATCCCGGCCAACACCCACAAGACCGGCCGCGGACGTGGCACTGGTTGCAGACGGATTTCTGCAGGTTCTGCATCCGGCAGTATTTCGGTCACCGGCATTTTTTTCTCGCTGATGCTTTCAGGCGCTGGCTCCGGACCAGGCTGCAAGGCTTTCACCGGTTTTAACTGTGAAGGATAGGGCACCGACCGGCAGCGAACCTGAAGAAAATAATGCAGGTTCTTCAGCGAATCATGGCTTCGGGAGTGCAGGTTTTTAGACTGTCCGCACAGCACACCAATACTTTTTTCAACCAGACGCATTTCCCCACTGTTTTCCGGGCCATATTCCAGCGTATAGATATGTGTCGCCACATTTGCATTGAACCAGTCCATCAGTTGCTGACGTTGCTGAACCGCCGCGACAGGTGGCCAGCAACGCTGGCTGTTGTGAGCAAATGCTGTGGACAGCAGATCAAGTGCCAGCGCCAGCCCTTTCCAGCTTTTAAGCCGCAAGTTGATCAGGCAAAACCACATGCCACTTTGCAGGTCATAGCCATATTCATGGAACAGCTGAAAACACTTTTCCTCCAGCGCATTCCAGTCCAGCCTCGCAGGGATCGTACCGCTCAGCGGACTGAGCTCACTGCTCAGCAGCAAAAACGACTTGCTGAGACGAGGATCATGCCCGTTGATTTTTAGCGCCCGAAGATTCACCCGGTTTTTCATGGTCACTCTTTCCCTGTCGTTCAGGCGGGTTGTTTCGCAGCAGAGCGTTTCACTGCTGGCTGTTTGGTCAGTGTGAGCTGATCCTTACTGACACCAATTTGCAGGCGGATATCAGCTTTGCTTTCAACTGCCAGCAGGCGATCGGTCAGCAGCGGCAGCAATTCCCGGTTCAGTACGGCATCAATTTCGCGCGCCCCGCTTTGTTCCACCTGACAGCGACTGGCCATGAACTCCACCACTTTTTCACTGTAAGTCAGCGCAGAGTTGCCTTCACCCGCGGCGGTAAAGCGTTTGCAGACTTTATCGAGTTTGAGTCGGATAATTTTTGCCAGCGTTTCGCCCACAACAGGCAGATATGGGATCAGTTGCAAACGGCCCATCAGCGCAGGACGGAAGAATTTGTCGAATTCAGGCCGCAGCAACCGGGTCAGCGCATTTTGATCGGTGCTTCCGGCTGCGCAGGCGGTCATCACCAGATCGCTTGCCAGGTTGCTGGTCAGGATAATCAGCGTGTTACGGAAGTTAATCAGCTGACCTTCGGCGTCTTCCATCACGCCTTTGTCGAACACCTGATAGAACATTTCCATCACATCCGGGTGCGCTTTCTCCACTTCATCAAGCAGCACCACGCTGTAAGGGCGACGGCGCACCGCCTCGGTCAGCACGCCACCCTGACCATAGCCGACATACCCCGGCGGCGATCCTTTCAGTCCGGACACCGAATGCGCTTCCTGATATTCAGACATATTGATGGTAATCAGACTCTGTTCACCGCCAAAAAGCAGTTCGGATAAGGCCAGCGCCGTTTCTGTTTTACCGACGCCAGAAGGCCCGGCCAGCATAAAGACGCCGGTTGGCTTAACCGGATCAGCAAGATTGGCGCGGCCGATGCGGATTTGTTGTGCAATTGTCGCTAATGCATGGGATTGCCCAATCACCCGGCTTTCCAGCCGCGCGACCAGATCACTAAGCTGTTGCTGTTCTTTTTCCACCATTCTGCCCAGCGGAATACCTGTCCACCCGGCGATCACATCCGCGACACAGACCGCATCGACACAGTCATAAACCAAAGCATGATCTTTATGCATCTCCGCCAGTTGGGTACGCATTGCAGCAATCTGCGCCACGTCCTCACACGCGGTGATCTGCGCCACCAAATCTTGCTGTTGCCGCCAGACGGGCAGCAGTTTCCCCAAGCTCAGGGTAAGTTCGCTTTCACGCTGATCCAGCCATTTCAACCTTGTGGCGTTATCTCCTTCTTCGAGCAGACTTTCCCGTTCAGTATGAATGTTACTGAGCAGCGCGTTGAGATCTTCGATCTCCTTAGGTTCATGGCATTGCGAAATCGCCACACGGGCGCAGGCGGTATCCAGCAAGCTGATCGATTTGTCCGGCAGCTGACGGCCTGATATATAGCGGCTGGACAAGCGAACAGCCGCTACCAGCGCACTTTCGAGGATCTGCACACCGTGATGCTGGCTCAGCGCCGGTTTCAGCGAGCGCAGCATGGCGGTGGCAGTTTCTTCATCCGGTTCCGCCACTTTAATGACCTGAAATCGACGCGCCAGTGCGGCATCTTTTTCAAAATACTTTTTGTATTCCGCCCAGGTAGTGGCTGCCACCACGCGCATTTCTCCTCGCGCCAGAGCAGGTTTAAGCAGGTTTGCGGCATCGTTCTGCCCTGCCTGACCACCTGCACCAATAAGCGTGTGAGCCTCATCGATAAACAGGATCACCGGAGACGGATATTCTTTGATTTCACGTAACAGCGTTTGCAGACGATTCTCAAATTCGCCTTTGACGCTGGCACCGGCCTGTAACAGCCCCATATCCAGCGATAAAATTTCCATTTTCTTCAAGGCTTCCGGCACGCTGCCTTGCGTAATACGCTGAGCCAGTCCTTCGACCAAGGCCGTTTTCCCCACGCCCGGCTCACCGGTCAGTACCGGATTGTTCTGACGGCGACGCAACAGCACATCAATCAACTGACGAATTTCCTGTTCGCGCCCGAGTGCCGGATCAAGCGTCGCCTTGCGCCCCTGTTCTGTCAGATTACGGGTGAATTTCATCACCGCAGAATCCGCGTTATGATCCACCGGCGCGGCTGCGCTGACACCGGCATTGTGCACACAAGCGTCACGCAGTAACTGATCGGCGCGATCCGCCTGACACACCAATGCCTGCTGTAGCGAGGGGCAAAGGTGCGTCTGAATGTCTTTTTCATTGGCAATCAGACTGCCTAGAAACGCCTGTACCGGAAGCTGCACTTGTTGCCAACAGGTGCTGGCATGAAGCCAGGATTTTTCCAGATGCTCCACCAGTAATTCCGATAACACCGGACTGCGCGTATTGCCGCTGCGCTGCTGATTCAGGCTGGTTTTCAGTGCATCGACCAGCGCATCGCCGCGCAGCCCTGCATTCAGGCAGAGTTGCTCAATCATGGCTGGCTGACGCGTCACCACCGCCAGCAATAAATGCTCGACCTCAACTTCATGGTGCGTCCGGCTGACCGCCAGACTTATCGCCGCATCGAGGCATTCACGAGCGCCGACATTCATTTTTTCTACAATTTTCTTCAGGTAGCTACCCATAAGTCATCCTGTTTAGTTTTCTCAACCGGGTCTTAAGCAGACACTCAGTGACAATCGGTGATACGAACCGGTAACTGCGAGAACCCACTGTTCAGCGCTGCTGGTCGTTGTTTTTCCGCTTTTTTGCTACGGGCATTCTGTTGCGCATCCGCATTGTCATTTAGTGCCTGACGCAACTCCTGCCACTGCTGCCAGGTTTCCTGGATCCGGTTTTGCGCGCCAGCCTGATAGCGCACCATCACTTCTTTAATACCCAGCGAAGCCAGCTGCGCGGCATCATCCGGGAAGTCATCGGCTTTAAAGCTGTGCTGACCGTTGGCAAAATCTTCCAGGAAATCCGGCCAGGCGGCATCGCCGAAATATTCATAAGTCAGGTCAAAGCCAGGGAAATTAATCACCAGCGTTGCGCGGCTACAGTGCCCTGCCCGCCAGCGGAATGGCGCCTGTTCGCTGAAGTTCATGCTATTAAGTTTCCATTGCTGCTCATCGCAAAACAGCGTCAGCCGGGTGCCGGTGGGCATCAGACGCGCACCGCCGGGAATGGTGGCAGGCTGACTTTTCAACGTCAGTTCCAGCGTTTTTGTCTCCAGTGCGGCCATTTGTGCTTCGAGCTGAGTTTGTTCTTCTTTCAGAGCGGCCAGCGCATCGTCGCTGCGGGTATTCTCACGTTCCGGCATCGCCAGTACGTCATCGGGCCGCAGCACGTGATTGACCATCCGCAGGAACTCCGGTGTCAGACCCGGCGTTTGCCCGCTGAATTCACCCGCTTTCGGCCCGCTGTCATCAACCACCAGCACGGTTTTCGCCGGTCCGCGAATAAAGTCAGACAGATACTGCCAGGCCAGATCTTGCTGATCCTGATACTCAAGACGACTGGCGTTATTTTCCATCGGCCACAGCACGCGGCTCTGCCATTGCTGTTGCAGCCAGCAGCCAGAACGCTGCATGGCATGCGCCACCAGCCAGCGGGAATCGTTTTGATACAGTGCCCACACCGCGTCAGTTGCGAAATCAGGGCGTTCCGTCGAGAGGCTTTTACGCAACACGTTAAAGCGACTTTCGAGCAGTTGCAGAGGATTACTGTCACCCTTCTCACCGGTCTGGAATAACCCGCGGGTCAGCCGGTCACTGTTTTTCGGCGTGGCAAAAACATCCGCGACTGCCGCGTGCAGACCGGCCTGCCAGGCATTCCAGTTCTTCACGTTGAGTTCGGAAATTGCAGGCGTCTGCGTTTTGCTATCGAGTTTCAACAGTGCCACTATTTTCTGTTGCATGGATTGCTGCAGTCTGCTGAAGCGAGGCATCAGCGCGCCGGGTAATGGCATATTTTGTAACTGCTGCAGACGGCGAAGCTCGCGCAACCAGAACTGCGCTTGCGTTACGCTGATATCTTCCAGTTGCTCATTCGCATACGCGGCAAACTTCATCGACGGACTGTGCCCCTGATCAAGAGCGATCAGCGTGGCTTGCCACTGCTCATCAGCCAGCACAGGCGCAGGTTGCTGGTTCATGGCCAGCATCATCTTCATCCATTGTGTTTGGCGTAGAATCGGCCAACGTTGCTCAAAGGCGGCCAGTTCCGGCATCGGGGTATTGCCGCCCGCCAGGCGAATTTCATGCAGCCAGTGCTGAATTTCAGCGGTGCCCTGCAACGTCCACAGACCGCTGAGGTAAGTTTTATCGGCTGAAGCAGGCAGGAAATCGGTCAGATTCACCGGCGTCAGATCTTCAGACGGTGCCACCAACCACTCAGTTTGCGGATCACTGTTCACCAGACGGCCCAGTAATTCTCGCAGCACGGTAAGTTGTTCTTCACCACCGGGCTGTTGCAACAAGGCTCGCTGCAGTACCACATCTTGCGACGGTGGCAAGGCAAGCGCCGCCCCGGTCAGGCTAAGTTCAGCGGGAACAGGCTCCCGCTTCATCAGTTCACTTAACGGCTGCTTTTCCCACATGGCCTGCTTAGTGATCAGAGTGCGTGCCAGCGTCAGGATCATGGTCCGTTTTTGCGGCGCATCGGCCTGTTCAAATTGTTCCTGATACTGGTCAGCAATCTGGCGGATATTAATGTTATCGCGTGGCGTTGCCGCCATGATGCTGGCTTCAAGTTGAGCATGACGCTGGTTGAGCACCGGCACAAAAGGCAGATAACGCACGGGTGTCTTGCTCCAGCCTTCGATATTTTCCAGTTGCTGAACCTGTGCCATGACATCGGTTTTTCCGGGTAAAACATCCGTCAGATTGTGGACAAAATAGCCACTCACCAGCACATATAAGACCGCCAGAGCGCTGAAAGTCAGCATCCCCCATTGCTGCAGAAAACGCCGGCCAAAGCCGACTGGCATGACTTCACGCTGACGGCTTAATATCGGTAAAATCCGCGTCATCAGATCATGGACAAAGACAGCCTGACGCGTGGCACTGTTTTTACTGACCGGCTCCGTAGCGGTAAACCAGATCCCGCCTAACTCCGCCGGTTGAAAGTACGCATCCGGTTCGCACAAGGCCGCCAGATAGCGTTGCAGCGCGGGTTGTAACTGAGGCAACTGCTCCGGAAAGTCCATCAGCGACAGCGTCTCGCCGTCAGGTTCGCCACCGGAAAGCTGGCTGACCCGTACTTTATCCAGTCCGTCTTTCACGCAGGTAAAAAGGGGATCCAACAGCGCCGGATCTTTACCATCTACGACTGGAGAATGGCGCCAGTAATAACCCAAAGGCTGCTGACGCTGGGCTGGCGAGAGTTTGTTAGCCCAGTGACTGAACCCGGCTACGCGGTCGCAGCAGGTAATGAACAGGTACACCGGCAGACGGCGTCTGACTTTATTGACCAGCGGTTCGATTTGCGTGCGGATATGTCGCGCATGCAGATGCAACGCAGCTTCATCTTTTTCGAGCAGTTCGGTGACAGAAACGCACACCACTATTCCTGCCGGGGCAGGCAAACGACCACACCAGTTCACCAGCCGCAGCCAGCCACGTTCAAAGGCGGGCGTTTTACTCAGAAAATGGCTGGAAAGATCCAGAAAGCCTGCTGACCGGAAAAACCACCAGCGCAGGGTGCGCGTCGGCACCACCAACGAACTTTCCGGTTCATTAGAAAACAGAGGCAATCCGGCGCCCGCCATCAGGGTTGTTTTGCCGCTTCGCCCGCCCGTCAGAACAAACCAGGGAATAGGCTGCTTACGTCTTCTGATGCGTTTAATCACCGCCGCACCCGTTTTCCAGTGCTCGGATAATACATATTCCAACCGGGTCAGCTTAAATTTCGCTTTCAGGGCTGCAATATATTTCGCTTGTGTAATCCCTGAAGAAAACCCCCAAATGAAGCGGACAATTAAAATTGTCAGGATCACAACAAACCACATCATAAATGCATAAATAATTTCTTGCCCAAGAATTGATGAGACCACCAGGCAGATAATAAATAACACGCACAGAAACAAAGCCCACGCGACAAAGGAAGTTAATTTTTTCAACATAATATTATCCGATAAACATCCCTAAGCCAGCGAACCTAATCAACACATAAATAACGACGGGCAATGAGAGTAATAACCACTTTCGCTGACGGAATTTTTTTGGCACAGCACTGTTTTTTTCAATGTCTCCGCCGTCCTGCTCAACCAGCAGGGCATCATTCGGCCACTGACGCCAGGCTTCTGGCAGACACTGACGTTCATCATCGATACATTGCTGCAATAACGAAGCGTCCTGATGAGTATATTTACCGTGAAAACCCATCAGCAGGCAGAATAAATACACCATTCTCAGAGGAACATTTTCTTTATCTATTGCATCAAGCCTGACAAAAAACTCCTCACCGCCGACCGAAATATCAAAATAATATTTCTGCAGCAACTGACTGCGCCAGTCTTTCACCCAGGCCGCCTGTGAACGTAATACCCGCTCATCAATCCAAAGCACGACAGCGAAATAGGCCTCTTCGCATTCCTGAGGTTCATGATGGCGTTCAGATTCATTTAATGCCTGCTGTAATAACGTCATGCATTTTTCGCGAAACCCGGCGTAATCCGCATAATTCTGTGGATTAATAAAGAACGCGGTGACATGCCGGAAAAGCGGCAAATAACAATTCAGTAAAGTCATCATGACGGCACCACAAAAATAATCTGTACCTGAAGATCGTCAGGCATATCCGGCCAGTAAAAGGCAATGCTGTTGTGCTGGCCGGCTTTACGCCATAAATCGCTGTCTTGCTCAACCATGAAATAATGCGAGTCGCTGCGGTTAGGCACACCACGCGGCGGCTGAGGACAACGCGTCACCGGGATCCCCGGCAAAGCATGCTGGATCAGCGGTTCAATCACTTTTGGCGACGCCAGTTTGATGCCGCCCGGATTTTTGACCTGACGGTTTTCCATCGGCATGTTTGCTGAACGTAAAAGCAACAGCACCATTTCGGCATCTTTACTTTGTGTAGTGTCAAAATCGCCGATGAACACACCCTGCTGATCGTTCTCCAGCGTGATGTAAGTGTTGTCTTCGAGAACCAGACTGTTGAGCAGAGCCATCAATGTCTTACGCGCACTGTCAAAACAGCTCAGCAGATCATTATGGTTATAGGCCTGTAGCGGATTTTCACCATCACGCCATTCACCCAGGAAAGAACAACTGTCGTTGAAGGAGGAGAGTTCACCGATCAGCTGGCACAATACGTTATATACCTGCCACGGATGGATCTGACGGGCCTGACAAAAGCTTTTCAGCTGAGGTAGCACGCGGTTCAGCGAACGCATAGCCAACAGTTGAGTCACCTGATCACCACGGTCTGCGTCACTGACCAGACGTTCAGAGCGCTTATATTCCTCAAGTTTTCGGGCACGGGCACTCATTTCAAAATAGAGTGTTTCGATCAGTTTACCGAGGCTGCTCGATCCGAAAAGCGTCACCGCAGGCGGCGAAAATGCCGGATCAATAATCACGCTTTCGTTTTCATAACGCAGCCGGGTGAGTGGAATACACTCACAGTCAACGGCATCGGCTTTTTCGACATCGGTCAGCAATCTTACGTTGTAACAAAGGCGCGCCACCGTCGCGTCGGGAGCATGATCATAGACATCTTTCATCACCAATTCTTCGCTGGTATTTATCCAGCGGGTGACCGCACGGTCATGCTCTTTCTCCAGCGTCGTGACATTACTGTGCAAAGGATCGAACCGGCGCAGCGCCAGCCAGAGTGTCAGTGGCTGATCACGCTGCTTCCAGCTATCGCGAAAATTGCGCTTTTCTACCAGGCTATTACCCGGTTGCGACAGCAACGTGCCGCCGGGTAAAATACAACGGATCTGCTCAACGCTGATGACGTAATCGCTTAGCGCCGCCTCATTAATCGTCAGCTCAATCAGCCCGTAATTATAGGGTTGGGCAAGGCGCAGGTGTTCAGCCAGACTCCATTCATAATGCAGGTCAAGTGACTGAAAATGCTGGGGCTGAAGATAAAGCCCTGAGTGCCAGTAAATTTGTTGTTGTTCCGGATACATTAACGTTTTTCTCCGTCAGTGGCGGGAACATCTGCGCTGACGATACTTTCACTGCCCAGGGTTACAGACAGGGTAAGCGGTGTTAAATGTGCCTGCCAGACCGGTTCCCACCAGCCGGTGCTGGTGGCTTCAACCGGCACCGCTGTGCTGACCATGTGTTTTTTTACCGGGAAGGGGTAATAACCCGCTACCAGCGCCACATTGCGGGTATCCCTTGCACGATCGACATGCACGATATTGGTCTGGCCTGGCATCATGACGTAACGGTCGACCTGCAGAACATCACCTTCACTGCCCGCACCGGCAAACAAACTTTTCAGCGTGGCAGGATTACCCAGCAACTTCTCCAGAGCCGGTTTGTCTTTCACCTGCAACAGCAACACCGTGCAACTGTTAGGCATCTCATTGACAGTATTCAGCCCCGGTTCAGCTCGCAGTTGCAGGATAATTGCACCGTTTGCAAAAGGCGCAGGTGCCTCATCCATGGCTTGCTCACGTCCCTGGTGATTGTCTGAAACGCAACCTGCAAGAAGCATTGCGGCCAGCATCAGCCCCGCCCTTTTTTTACCCGTCATTCTCTTCCGTGCCCTTTCAGTACATTGTTGATATCGCGCATGCTGCTGTCATCCTGCAACATTTCCTCCAGCCACTCGGTCAGAGTCATTCCTGCCCAGCGTGCGGCCCGTTCCATCAAGAAAGGCACCGGGCTGGACGGCTCGGTCTGGCGAAAGAAATGGGCAATGGTCAGCATTTGACTGATAGCCAGATCCCGCGACATGGTCTGTTTATGGGTCGTGTTCATCAGTGAATTAACGTCGCTTTCCTGTTCATCGTCATAAGGCGTTAATACGTTAAGTGTCATCACGTCGTCATAGGCGGGTGCCGCACGATCAAACAGGCGCTTCACGAATTCCTGCATTTCGACGGTCGCACTGCGCGTCTGCCCCATTGCCACCGAATCTGCCTGTGGATTGAGCTGACCGTAGGTCGTTTCCAGCGTGTCCAGTATGGCGACCATCTCACTCAACATGTCGCTTTGCGCAGCGACTTTTTGCGGGGCCAGTGCAGCGGCCCAGCGGTTGAATGTTTCCATCGAGAAATCGTCATCACTGCCCGGCACTGCGGCGCTGTCAGGTTTCATGGTGACGCGATGCTCATACGCGAGAACTTTCCGCCAGTGATCGAGCGTGCTTTCCGCCTGACCGAATAAAGGATGGCATTGCAGCAATTGCGCAAGCTGACGATCCAAACGATTGATCATACCGTGGCGGATAATCGCACCATCGTCATCCAGTGCCGGCCACCCGCTCTGCCAGTAGCGTTGAATAAAGGGTGTCAGAAAACCGATCCCGGCGAGCAAACCATTGAGCCCATGCACCTGGCTCAGACCTTCCGTCAGCCAGCAGGCGACCTGAAAATCCTTACTGTCCTCCTGCAATACCTTTGTGCTCAACCGGACGACTTTGCCCCAGTCAGCCTTGCGCAATTCAGTCGCCCATTCGCCCTGTGGCAAATAATCAGGATCGCTTTCCCTCGCCTGGCGGATATCGTCAAAGATCTGCTCATATTCCATATCACGGCCGGCAGGCTGGTCGGCATCGAGAGGCGCCAGCAGGGGCTCAAAGTTCATTATCATGTCAATATGCTCTAAGAAATCAGGACGGTCGGACAACCCGCAACAATGGTTCCGCCATGCGCGGTGCTGTCACCCATACGCGCGGCAGGTTTTCCGCCGATAAGCACTTTGCTGCTGCCCATCACTACCGAATCCGGTGGCCCGACGCAGACCGCCATCGATCCCATTGTGGCGGCGGGCATCCCGCCGATCAGAACAGTTGGTGTACCCGGTGTTGTTACCGGTCCGCCAACGTGCGGAATGGGCGGCAAACCCGGCGTGACCATCGGGCACACATGCATATCGCCTACTCGGGCAGCGGGTTGAGCCATCAGTTAACACTCCGTGAAGCCAGCCATTCAGCCAGCAGGATTTGCGCGCCGGTGTGCGGCGGGGTATCTGTTGCTATCGCCACACTGAGTAATTTCAATGCGCAGTGCAGCATCAGCCGTGACAAATGGGGTTCGGGATAAACCGCTTCGAACTCTGAGGCCGTCATACTGCCCTTCATCCAGAACAGCGATAAACCTAGGGCACCGGCCGGAGTATCAAATCCCAGCAATTCGGCCTGCTGGAAAATGCTAAAACGCAGTGCCTCATCGGGTGCGCTCAGCCACTGGCTGATGTCGCTGCTACAGTTTTTCACCGCTGTGTCCTGCGATCCGGCGCGACTTAACACCTGTTGCAATGTCCAGGCCATCAGTTTTTCTTGTGGCTCTTGCGCCGCCAGGCAGGCCAGTGCATCTTCCCATTGCCCTGCCTGCATCAGACGCATGGCATTTTCAGCGGTACTTTGCAGCGGGTTATGCGTTGCGAGCGCCTCTGGCGAGAGTAATTTGTCTTTCATTTTATGTTTGTCCTCAGCCAATCATCGTCACGCCGCCCTTGATCTGGGTCATACCACTACCCTGAACAGTGACCATTGCGCCTTTAAGTTCTGCCGTCCCCTTGCCCTCGATTTTGATCGTGGTTCCGCTGAGCGTAATACCGGAAGGAGAAATAGAGATTTTGCTGCTGCCAACTTTGAATTCGATCGTCTGGGTGGATTCAATGACGCAGGCTTTATCCGCTTTAACGGAACTCCCGCCCCCACTGATTTTTAACTGATGATCGCCACCGCTCAGGCTTTCCTGCAGGTTGCCTTTTATGTCCAGGCTGTAATCCCCCTGTTTAAGCGTCAGGGATTGGTTGCCCTTTGTTATTTCGGTGGTGCGGTTTTCACCGATGGTTTCCGTGACATTTTTAGCAATGTCGGAAATCACATCGTTTTTTACCGTCAGCAACAGATCGCGTTGCGAGGTGATGATCAGCCGTTCTGCGCCTTTTTTATCGTCAAAGCGCAATGCATGCCCTTCTTCTACACTGGCGTTAAGCGAACTGCGTGACACGAATCCGGCGTGATTTTTTTCTTCCGGCAAGCTCAGCGGTGGTTTGTTTTGACCATTGAATACCGTACCGGTCACCAGTGGATAATCCGGGTTGCCCTGCACGAAACTGACCGTGACTTCGCTGTTGACGCGAGGCAGGAACACGGCACCAAAGCGCCCGCCAGCCCAGGGTTGTGAAACCCTTACCCAGCAGGAACTGCCGTCGTCGTGTTTGTTTTCCCCGTCCCACGGGAACTGAATTTTGATGCGACCGTATTCGTCTGTATGGATTTCTTCTGATTTGGGACCGACGACGACTGCCGTGAGGATACCTGCGATTTCAGGCTGTTTCGTAAGACACGCGGGACGCCAGGCGAGGCTGTCTTTCAGCACGGTGAGTTCGCAACTGAAATCAGGGCCGCTCTGGTCAATGCTGCTGGAAGCCTGCATATGTACAGACTTAATACGGTAATCGCCCGGGCATGAAGGGTGAGAGCTCAGATGGAATTTATCGCCACAGCCTAGCCACCAGATACTGGCTTCCGCGTAGAACTGCTGGTTGTCTGACTCAAGCTGTTCCATTTTCAGCCGTGCGCCCGATTGCAGCAATTCACGTTTTTCATGGCCATCAGTGTCAACATAGCTGACACCCGGCACCGCATATTCAGCCACCACGGCCTGAGAACCGCCTTCAACACTGGCTGCCTGGACCATGTTAAAACCCTTCAGCAATACGGACGATGCCGCAAGAGAAGAGCACGCCACCCAACTCAGGATCCCGACACCATCACCCCGCCCTGCCTGAGGCATAAAGGGCAGTTCTGCCGTTTTGCCGGTCTGGTGGCTGGAAGGATGATCGGCCAGCACCAAGGTGTGTTGTCCGGCGTCGTGCTGGAAGTAGTAATAAATGCCTTCCTGCTCAAGTAATCGACTGATGAAATCAAAATCGGATTCACGATACTGGATGCAATATTCACGCGGCGTATATGTCCCGCGCAAACGTAAATCAATGTGATTGATATTCTGCTGACGCAGCAGCTTGCAGACTAAATCCGGCACGGTAATATTTTGAAAGACCGCCAGATTTCGTCCCAGGCGCAACAGCGCCATACGCGGCTCCAGCGTACCGGTGAAAGTGCTGAGGCCATCGGTATTGTTGTCTTCTTTGATGTTCGTCAGCACACCGTGAACGTACCGTTTTTGATTGCCACGACCAATCTCGCAGGCAATTTCATGCCCGAGAAAACGGCCCATCTGACCGGTAATTAACGATGTACGAAACTGAATCTGATAGCGGAAGGTGTCAGAAAACTGCTCATCCCCTTCGATATGCATCAACGTTAGTTGATCCGCAGCGTTCCCGACAAAGCGGATAAACCGGTTGTCTTGCCCCAGTAAGTTTGACATGTTTTATTTTCCTTCCCGGCAGACGGGTAAACGAATTTTATGCAGCTCAGCCGCCGGAGAAGTACCAAGGCAAATATCCAGCCCGAGTTGCCCGTTCCCCAATGGCGTAACTACGTTTGATTTATTCTCAATAAGCAGGTCGATGTCGAAATCCAGTCCCTCACCGACATATTCGCGAATATGCGACCATAACTTTTGGTAATGCTTTCCCTTTGGTAAAAACTGACCTGCGTTATGCATCGGCACCGGCCCCATAGTGACCGTAAAATGTGCCTGCCGGTCCCAGTAGACACCGCCCAACATCGGGGCGACAGCCAGCGGTTGAGCCGGATTCCCCAGACAGCAACAAAGCTCAGGTTCCATCGTTTGCCATCCGCCGGTGAAAGGCGTGACTTTCACGCCGACCGAGAAACAGTGCTTAAGCCAGGTTTCAAAGTTGAGCATGGAGCGGACTGAATGCGCAAAAAGGTCGGCAAATTGCTCCTGCTGTAATGAAGGCGAGCTGTTTGTTACGCCGGATAACGCACGCAGCGCGGTACTTAGCGGCCGTGTTACGCAAAATTCTGCCATCGCGTAGTAGTGATATTTCTGCCAGGCGAGATAGCGCAGGCTATGTAACCGGTGATTGAAAATATCGAGGAAAGCCTTGGCGGTCACATCCCCGTGCCGGTAGTAACGCTCAATCATCCATTCGGTATACACCGTCGGTAATGCGCCCAGTGTTCCCGTCAGCCCGTGTCCTGACACTTCAACCTGCCAGCGCTGCTCTTCGAGCGGTGTCACTGCGGTAATTTCACCTCTCGGCGCATCCAGCGAGAGCGGCGAAACGAAATAAAGCTGTTCTTCGAGCACCTGCTTGCTGTCAGTCCCCTGCCCGCGTGTCAGCCTGCGCAACATGGTGCGCACCTGCTGGAAAAAGTTATGTGGGCTGAGAATTTTATTCAGATCCATAACAGTCGTCCCGCGCGAACGGGCCAGGTGCATGCTGTTTCATCGCGGCCATCGATACAGGTCACTACGCGGGTAAAGCTGTTGACTGGGGAATACAGCGCCAGGAAGCAGTCGATAAACCGGCAAAGCAAAAAATACTCAACCTCTTCGGCAGCCTCACCGGCAAAGGTCATACGAATTTCAATGCCGCGCGCCATTGAACGGGGATCCTGTGGGTTCAGGCGGGCGACAACGGGGCTGGCACTGACGCTTTTAATCAGATTAATCAGACGGCTAATGCCCGGATTATCCGTAAAGTTGTACAACGCCAGCGACTCTTTGAGCACGCGTGCGCCTTCCGGCCCACTGATCAGCATATGATTGAGCGAAAGCTGAGAAATAAGACGCCAGCGAGTAGCCTGTTTCACCGGTGGTCTGACCGGCAGCGTCGGGCGTGTCAGCGCGATAATTTTCATGCCCGCAATCGGTAGTTCTGATTCAAAATCGCCGTCAGGATCGCCATTACGCATAGCGGCGGGCACATCCCGGTTGGTGCAGGACAGATTCAGACTGACAATATCGCAGCCGGGCACCAGCGGTTTTTCTCCGCGGTCAGAAAAGGCGATAAACAACGTGGACGCCACGCCCTCATTGAGCAGGGTTTCACGACGCATGCATTGCCAGAAAAGCCCGGACTCACCGTCGCTGGCCGAATGATCCAGCCCGAACAGCGGATAGATGGGACGGGAGCGTGTTTCATTGCCCTGCTTACGCATCGCACTGACGCTGTCCACAGACCAGACTTCCATCGCATCCTGATAACGGATGTCCGGGATCACAGGATATTCAGCGGTTTCATGGTCAGGCGAAATCGGCTCAGCACGGTGTGCGAACAGGTTAATGGCCGGGGTGCAATTGAGCAGGAACAGATTCTCATCCACCGTACCAGCTATCTTTTCTAGCTGGCGCGCCATCGCGCAGCGGTTAAATTTCACCACCAGTGACAATTCTGTTTGTCCGCCAGCGACCATTGCCGCCGGCAGTGGAATATCAATAAAATGAAACTTTTGCGGAAAGAAAAAATAGTCCTGCAACAAACTGTGCGTCGGCGAAACCCGTGAGTCCCCTGACAACAATCCTTCATCTTCGCCAAAGCCCACGGCATGTATCGCCTGCGGCGACAAGGTATGACAGTGGTCTTGCGCAAAAACAGACAGGCTCTCCACTTCACTGCACAGCAAGGTATATAAGATGTTTACGATGGTGCTGGCACCACGCAGATGGATCCTCAGCGTCTCCGCCGTCAGCGTAGCGCCAGGCCAGACTGACAGCTGCATTTTCAGACTCCAGCTCATGTCATCATCATCGAGATGCAGACTGGCTTTGTGCAGACTGACCGGCTGGAGTGTCACCGGATAGGTGGTGCGGAAACGACAAATCTGCCCGTTGACCGGACGGGAATATAACGCGGTACCGGCGTCGATACGGTTACTGGCCGTCAGCGCACTCACCTTACTATCCGGCAACATTTGCACGATGCACACCGAAGGAAAAGGACGCAGAAACTGCGGAGCCAGAACGGTCAGTAATGCATCGGTGACTTCCGGCATATCCTCATCGAGCCGCTGCTGGATTTGGGCGGTAACCAGGGCAAAAGATTCGATCATTCGCTCAATATGCGGATCTTCTGAGGTACCTTCTGACATGCCCAAACGTCTGGCGACCTTGGGAAAATGGCGTGCGAAGGCCTTTCCCTGCGTTTTCAGGTAAGCGAGTTCATTCTGATAATAAGAAATTAATTTTTTCGCTAACATAATTCATACCTGTCATTCACGCAGAGAGAATTGACTAATTACATCGTCCCATATAAGCCGGTAGCGAACTTCACCAGTAAAAGTCTCAGCATCAATGATGAATGAACATAAACTTCCTTGCTCATTTCCTGGCGTAACGCTGATATTTTTCAACCTCGGCTCAAAGCGTTGCAATGCAATTTCAATACGTGACTGCATAATGGCATTACGCTCAAGACGAGGTGTATCACTGGCAAATACATCACTCACACCATAATTAAGAATGGATTCATTAATTAATGGCGTTTTATCAATTCGATAACTTCTGGGGCGTGAAGACAAAAGCAGCAATATCTCTTCAATTAACATGCTGCTTTTGTCTTCGGCCACATCAGGACAATTTTGGTCTTTCGGATTATCATCAGACAATTGCTGTAATAAACTTTTCATTAAGACACCGTGAAACAGTGCATGCCGAAACATGCACTGATGATTTGAAAAATTACAGCTTGGTATTCTCAACCAAATTCCAGCCCACAGGACCTTGTTTGCTGGTTTTACCGTCTGGCTCAACCATATTGGTTTCGAATGTCATCTGACCAAAGACGAAGCTCAGATTTTCACTCGGCACTTCACCTTCAGAGTAAGCAGCAAAGTTGTAGCTAGTCAGCACACAGTTTTTGTAGGTCAGTTTCAACGCCTGAACCATTTTCTCGCCCTGGAACAATGCTTTAACAATGGAAACTTGTTTAAGATTGGTGCCCTGAGCAACCATATTAGCCAGTTGCGTTGAAGTGGTGTCCATTACTTTTGAGAATGAAATCGCATCAAAATTCACGCCATCGCTGTTTACCTGACCGCTGGCATTATCGATTTTTGCAGAGCAATATACACCGAAGTTCATATTCTCAACAGCAATCCAACCCTCAAAACCTTTATTACTTACGGTGCCTTTAACGCCTTCAATTTGCATAAAAAGGGATTCAGTAGCCATGGTATTTCCTTATAGTGTTGATTAAATATTTATGCACCGGTTGATGCAGGGAGTTCCGCTACCAGACGCAGCGACATGCTGAGACCTTCAAGCTGGAAATGCGGTTTCAAATACGCAACGGCGCGATAACTGCCTGGTGAACCTGGGACATCAACAACTTCCACAACTGCCTCACGCAATGGATGACTGGCTTTAATTGTTGGCCCTACATTGTCGGAACCCACCACATATTGGTTGATCCAATTCTGCAGAAAATGCTGGCATTCAGATTTGGACATAAAACTGCCCACTTTATCGCGCACGATGGATTTTAAATAATGAGCAAAGCGCGACGTTGTCATAATATATTGCAACTGACTGGACAATTTAGCATTCGCATTAGCCAGTTCAGAATCATATTTGCGCGGTTTATTTGTTGATTGCACAGCGAAGAACGCCGCATAATCCGTGCCTTTGCAATAAACCAACGGAATAAAGCCCAGATCGGCTAATTCTTTTTCGCGACGATCGGAAATCGCCACTTCAGTCGGGCATTGCATGACTTTTTCGCCAGTTTGCGAAATATAATTATAGGTCGGCAAGGATTTGACCAGACCACCGCCTTCGACACCGCGGATCGCAGCGCACCAGCCATGTTCTTCAAAAGCTTCGACCATACGGCCCGCTAATTCATACGCGGCGTTCACCCATAGGTAACTTGCACCGTCATTGTTTTCTGCAATTTTTTCTTCGAAATTGAAGGCTTCTACAGACACGGTTTTAGCGCCATAAGGCAGGCGCCCGATAACACGCGGCAGTGTTAAGCCAACATAACGGGAATCGTCGCTCTGGCGGAATGACTTCCAGCGGGCATAATCAGAGGTATCAAATAACTTGCCCAGATCACGCGGACGTGGCATCTCAGAATACGACCCCATACCGAACATGCCTGGATTCGCGGCACTCAGGAAAGGTGCATGTGCTGCGGCAGCAACATGAGAAATCTGTTCCAGTAATTGCAGGTCTTCCGGCATGGAATCAAATTCAAAATCACCGACAAAAGCAGAATAAGGGTCGCCACCAAAGGTGCCGTATTCGCTTTCATAAATGCTTTTAAATAAGGAAGACTGATCAAAATCGGAGGCCGATTTAAAATCACGCAGCAACTCTTTCTTCGTGCAGTTAAAAACGCGCACTTTGGTATTTTCTGTCACGCTGCTTTGCACCAGTTTGTGCAGACCGCGCCAGGAGGATTCCATACGCTGAAATTCCGGCGCCTGGATAATTTTGCTGACCTGAGAAGATAACAATTCATCAATGGCGGCAATGCGGGCTTCAATGCTTCCCACCAGATCATTAGACACAATGACCGCACCGGATGCCACTTCAGACAGGAAGTTATCCAGCTGCGTTTTCACTTTATGGCGGTCAGATTCCCGGCGAATAGCCTGGGTATTATCGATGATCTGATCAAGATAATCGCTTGATTGCTCAGCCGGTGCTGAGGTATTCATGACCTGAATATCACTCATTCAGCGTCTCCTTTTGCAGGGTCGGCGTCTTTATTCAGGCTCTCAAGCAATTCAACCAACTGTTCTTTCAGGCGATCATTGCTGGCTGTCCGGTTACGTAAATCGCTCAATTGTTCACGTAATTCAAGCAGTTTGCGCAGAGGCTCAACTTGCATGGCCACATTCTCAGGCGAGAAGTCATCCATACAGTTAAATTCCAGCGAAACGGCCATCTGACCTTCTTTTTCCGGTAATGTGCTTTCGACAAGCATGTCAATTGCCGGGCTCATGCCTTCCATCACATTGTTAAAGTTGTCTTTATCAATATGTGTGAAACGACGATCGCGCAGAGACATTTCATCTTTGGCAAAATCACCAATAACGCCCATGACTAAAGGCAATTCTTTTTTGGATTCAGCTCCGCCAACTTCCACGTCATAGGTTATTTGAACGCGAGGAGGGCGAGCTTTGCTAAGTTTATGTTGTGTATTGCTCACAGATAAATCACCATAATAGAGGGGAGGTAATTAAAATACAGCGACAAGGATAGACAATTGTTTTTTCTTTTTAAATCTCTTTCTTCTTACTAATATATTAACTTTATTTAACTAAAAATTAATCAATGAAATCATGATATTATAAATACATTACATTTGTTTACTTATGAAAGGTACACATTTATTGAAATACCCCCCTCTATTAAATAAATATAAAGTCATATAACACCATAATATGTAGATATTTTAATTTCCTAAAAATAATATCTTCTAACACTTTATTTTGTGTGCAGTTTGCACAGGGCAATTGTTTACTGTCTAAAATAGCTCGAATAAATTTCAGGCTTCATAATTTTATCGTCTTCCGGTCGGACGGCGATTGCATGTCAGCAACCAGATGTAAGCCGGAACATTAAATTTTCTGTCCGCACAGGCAGATAGGATTTTCTTCATCTGACAGGCTTGATCCGTGCCCCCTCAGCGTGAATACTGTATATAAAACCAGTATCGCGAGAAATGAGTATGATTTTGTACACACCCGCAGAACATCTGCAAAAAATCACCCTGCCGTTATTCCTGGATCGCGTGCCTTGCGGCTTTCCGTCTCCGGCGCAGGATTACGTGGAGTCGCGTATCGATCTGAACAAGCTGCTGATTGCCCATCCCAGCGCGACCTATTTTATCCGTGTTTCCGGCCATTCGATGAGCGATGCCAACGTCAATGAAGGCGATTTGCTGGTGGTAGACAGCGCCCTGACAGCGGTTGACGGCGATATCGTGGTGGCGGCGGTGGACGGTGAATTCACTGTGAAGAAACTGCGGACTCATCCGGTGCTGCAACTGGTGCCAATGAATCCGAATTATCAGCCGATCACTTTTCAGGATGAAGAGTCACTGGAGATATTTGGCGTAGTGACGTTTATTGTTTACGCCGCACGATGAGTAAGCGCGAGCTTTTGCGGATGAGATTCCGTGAATAAAACCGGCTCGCGATAAATCGTTATGATGATTGATGTTTTTCATTCCTGCCGATGCCATTTTCAGCAATTTGCGGGCATTTCAGCCAAATATAGCCTGTGCTAACATTCTTAACCAATACTATAACACATTGAAAATTATGGTTTTTTTATTTTAAGTTCTGTGGCAAACTGCGCGCATCTTTTAATAAACAGCCTTTTTTCTTCATGAAGGCCTGACTGGTCTGTTTTATGCAACTTTACACAATCCTCATTCTGGCGTTCGGCATGTCCATGGATGCGTTCGCAGCAGCAATCGGCAAAGGCGCAGCACTGCACCGTCCGCCGTTTAAAGAGGCATTACGTACCGGACTCATTTTTGGTGTGATCGAAGCGATTACGCCGGTCATCGGCTGGGGTATTGGTCTGGCGGCCAGCCAGTTTATTATGAGCTGGGATCACTGGGTGGCGTTCACCCTGCTGCTGATCCTCGGTATTCGTATGATTGTGGAAGCCTTTAAAAAAGATACCGCAGAAGAGACAGAAGCACCGCGTCGCCACGGCTTCTGGCTGCTGGTCACCACCGCCGTCGCGACCAGTCTGGATGCAATGGCCGTCGGCGTCGGGCTGGCGTTCCTTCAGGTGAATATTGTGGTGATGGCACTGACCATTGGCGCGGCTACCACCATTATGGCGACGTCCGGTATGTTGCTGGGCCGTTTTCTCGGTGCGGCGATCGGTAAATGGGCGGAAATCCTCGGTGGCGTGGTACTGATTGGCATCGGCACGTCGATTCTGGTCGAACATCTGGGATTGCTGGGCTGAGCGTGGGGCGTTATCTAAAGCTCCATTGCACGGTGATCACAAAAACTGAAGGGATAATAATCCCGCTTTCAACGCCGAAATAATCAGTGAAGTTGTATTGAATGGCGTGATAAATATACGGTGAAAAACCAATGCCGGTGACTTTCTTGAAATCGGCATAAGATCCATCATCGCCGCAGTGTTTGAAGGCATCAAAAAAGAACTCGCCAGTGTAACCGTACACGCCTTTGAACACCCAACCCGTGTTGCTCTCCGCCCAGTCGCGTCGCATCCCTATGGCGATACAGCGGTCATCAAAGCTGTTTTTCATCGTCCCGACTAACACGCTATACTTTGAATCTTCAGAAAATTTTCTCTCAACCGAGTAGAAATCGTTATCAAATTTCTCAGTATATTGCCCGTGGTTACCGGTCAGGTGATAAACGAAGGATCCGGTGTTAATCGAATATAAGTTTAATTGATCTGCCTGGCTCGCAGGCAGAGCTACTAATAACGGCAAGCATGAAAGCCCGAAAGTTTTTTTAAGCACGTCAGCCACCGCCTTAATGAAAAAACAGTATTGAAAATCGAACAGCATCAGCCTGAATTTGAGTATAGACGCAGTGAATAAAAAGAATATCAGGAGGAGAACCGAAAGGTATTTTCGGTATATAGGGAGGCGTTATCACATTGAAAAAACACTATTTATGTCAGAACCTTATCGGAAGCTCCACTGGATACTGGTTGCAAAAATATCAGGCGCAATAATCCCCGCTTCAACGCCGAAGAAAGTGGTCGGGTTGTACTGGAGCGCGTGGTAGATGTAAGGCGAAAAACCAATGCCGGTGACTTTTTTAAAATCATGATATGACCCGTGATTGCCGCAGTCACTGAACGCTTTTGCAAAGAACTCACCGGTGTAGGCATAGACCCCTTTTATCATCCACCTGGAATTGATTTCGTGTAAATCCCTTCTCATACCCACCGACAAACAACGATCGTTAAAACTGTTTTTCATCGTGCCCACCAGCATACTGTTCTTCGACTCCTGAGAGAATTTACGCTCAACGGAAAAGAACTTATTCTTGAAAATTTCGTTATAGTCCCCGACATTACCCGTCATATGATAAACAAATGAACCGGTATTGATTGAGTATAAACTCAGTTCGCTGGCATCATTTTTAGCCGCACCTGGCCCCGTAAAGGCCAGAAGCCATAAAAGATTTACCCGGTTAACTCTACGCATAAGATGATTATTCCAGCCTCAGATAATGTATTGAACCACCGGAAAAATTCGTACCTGTTACCGATGAACTGAATTTATTTAATATCTCTTCAGTGTGTATAAAGGATATTTTTAATACTATTATTCTGAGGTGGGAAAACTAAATAAGAGTTAAACAAGGCCGGTCTATACCTTTATTAAGGTAAATGTTATTTATGAGCTTTGGATAAATATATTCTTCATGGGTAATAGTCGTGGATTATATTATGGTTGTGTTAATTATTCGTGTTTTCAAATAGCCATCGCCATCAGCACCGCCAGCAGCAAGATGACACAAATCCGGGCATGCAAAACATCAGGAACCGCAGGGATACACAGGCGGGTAAAGAGCATGCCGGAAAAGCCTGACGCCGTGATACGACAACGGCTCGTCGTTTTCCACCATGTTTCGCCGCGTGACCGGTCAGCCGCCCTCGTCTTATCATCCGGCAGCGACATCGCAGACAGCACAACGCTCAGAGTGACGTTTCGCGGCGCAGATTATCCTCACGTACAAAATCAATAAACGCCTGTAAAGGCGCGGGGATCAGACGGCGATCGTTGTAATAAAGCCACGGACCGGAAAAAGACAGCCACCATGGCTGCAACAGGGGCTCGAGTTTTCCGCTGGTGATAGCGGGGCGCAGCCACTCTTCAAACAGATAAATGATCCCCGCTCCTGCAATCGCCGCTTCCACCGCCAGATCGACCGCGCCACCCACGCTAACTACCAGCGGACCGCTCACCTGCACGCTGAGGGTTTCGCCTTCCCGCTCGAATTCCCAGTCAGGCATGATGCCGCTGGCATAACGCCCGCGCAGACAGCGATGCGGGATCAGATCCCGCGGATGCGACGGCCTGCCGTGGACATCAAGATATGCCGGTGACGCGGCGGCGGCGTAGCGCTGAATACGCGGACCAATGGGGATCGCCACCATATCCTGCTCCAGACGTTCGTCATAACGGATACCGGCATCGCAGCCATCTCGAAACACATCCTGCACATTACTTTCGGCGATGATTTCCAGCTGGATATCGGGATAGCGCTGCAGAAATTCCGGCACTAAAGCAGGTAAAACCAGCCGCGTGGCGCTGACTGGCACATTCAGACGCAATATGCCGCCGGGCGTGTGGCGATAACGGTTGAGCGCATCCAGTGCGGCATTCACTTCATTCATGGCGGGCAGCAGTCGCTCAATCAGCGCCCTGCCGGCTTCGGTCAGAACCACCGTGCGCGTAGTGCGGTGAAATAACCGGATGCCCAGTTGTTGTTCGGCGCGGCGTACCGCATCGCTGAGCCGTGATGCATTACTGCCGGTAACCCGCGCCGCCTCGCGAAATCCCCCGGCTTTTGCCACCTCAACCACTGCGTGCAACAGGGCGATATCCATCGGCATTGTGCGTAGCCTCGTACAGTTTATCCTGATTTCACCGGATAGTTGCACAGCCAGCGCAACGCTACAATCATTGAACACACATAAAGGAGAGTCCCATGTCACAACCCTCAATGACTTATCGTCTCGGCGACCGCGAAGTGGCACGTTTAGGTTACGGTGCCATGCAGCTGGCAGGTCCGGGTGTTTTTGGTCCGGTAAAAGATGAAGCCCGCGCCATTCAGGTATTGCGCGATGCGGTGGCGAGCGGTGTGAATCATATCGATACCAGTGATTTCTACGGTCCGCATGAAACCAATAAGCTGATCAAAAAAGCCCTGCATCCTTACGCTGAACAATCTGTGTATCGTCACCAAAGTCGGTGCGCGCCGGGATGAGAAAGGCGGCTGGTTAACGGCATTTACGCCACAGGAACTGGTCAGTGCGGTGGAAGATAACCTGCGCAATCTGGGGCTTGAGGCAATGGAAGTGGTGAATCTGCGCAGTATGCTGGATACCCATCAGCCGAAAGAAGGATCGCTCGAACCGCAGCTGGAGGCGATGATTAAGCTGAAAGAACGCGGACTGGTTCGTCATATTGGCCTGAGCAATGTCACGGCAAAACAGGTCGAGGACGCGCAGAAACTGACGCCGATTGTCTGCGTGCAGAATATGTATAACCTGGCCAACCGCCATGACGATGCGCTGGTGGATCGGCTGGCGGATCAGAGCATCGCCTACGTGCCTTTCTTCCCGCTCGGCGGATTTTCCCCGCTGCAGTCAACGCAACTCGATGAAGTCGCCGCTGACTTACAGGCCACACCAATGCAGGTCGCGCTGGCCTGGTTGCTCAGACGTTCACCGAATATTTTGCTGATCCCCGGCACGTCATCACCGGAACATTTGCAGGAAAACCTGGCCAGCGCACGGCTGAATTTATCTGATGAGGTGATGGAAAAACTGAACGGAATGAACTGAGGATCTTCTGAACTGAGTCCTCAGCATCGAGGACTCAGGATTTAAAATATCAGCGTTACGGTGACTGCCTGCGCTTCCACTCATCGGCCACGTCGCCCAGCGTTTTTGGCACTCCATTGCGTATCCAGGCCATAAAATCACGATCGAAGCGAAAATCCTCCCCGCACTGTTCAGTCAGGAAACGACGAACATTCTGGGTGTTTCTGTAATGCTTATCCACAAGCGTGGTACGTGTCAGTAAGGCGCTGTGCCAGTCGACTTTCATCTTTCCAGTTCCTGTAAATGCATAAAGGGCAAAGCTCATACAGCGTAGATGAGACGCCCGCCCTTTTCTATATATCTCCAGGCAGCCTGTTGAATGACTCAGTGACCGTGAACCGTTAATCCCACCAGCCGGATAACCACCGGACGGACAACGAGTATGCAGACAAAGGCCGCGGGCATAGCAACCTGATAAGCATTCATCACATTTTCCATGTAATGAGGCCCCATGCCAAATTCAGCCAGAGTGATCACCAGACTCATCAGAAACGCCATAATGGTCGCCATGTACAGCGCAAAAATGTAGGGGGAAGTACGTTTAGGAAAGCGAATACGTGGGATATTTTTAGTCACTGCGTCAGTCATCGGGTTATCCTGTTTAACGGAGGTTTGCGAAACAGCGGATAAACTAACAAGCTAGCCATGACGGTAGTAGAGCGGCTGTGCTTTAATCATTATTAATAAAAAGTGACGAATCGGGCACGGGAGAGACTATGGATGTGTTAGGGCTGATCAGCAATTTTATCCGCGTAGTGGAACACGGCAGTATCGCCGCGGCAGCACGCGGTAAAGGGATGAGTCCGGCGGCGGTGAGCCAGAGCCTGTCGCGACTTGAGACACATCTGGGCGTACGCCTGATATCGCGCACCACCCGGAGCATGACACTAACCGAAAGTGGTAAACGCTATTTCGAGAAAGTCCGTCATATTCCCCATGATATTGATCTCGCTTCGCAGGCTGCTGCGCTTGAAACCAAACCACAAGGGACGCTGTGCATCGCCACGACTGCCGCCTTTGGCCGGTATGTCATCGCACCACTGATGCCAGCGTTCAAAGCGTCATTTCCCGATATTGATGTCGAACTGATCAGCACCGATCGCAACGTTGACCACCGGCTGGAAGGCATAGACGTCAGTATCCGCATTGAGGCACAACTAAACGATCAACTGATTGCCAGAAAAATCGCCTCTTTGCCGTTTATATTCTGCGCCGCCCCCGCTTATCTGGCGCGCGCAGGCATCCCGCAGACTCCTGAAGAACTGAGCCGGCACGCCTGCCTGGTTTTTCGTTATCCCACCGACGGACGTTTTCTGCCCTGGACATTTAAGATTAACGGGCAACCCGTTAATGCGAAACTCAATCCGCAATTCATCAGCGATGACATTGATATTATTGCCAAAATAGCAGAGAACGGCGGCGGTATCGCGCGGCTGGCAAGCTTTATCGCCCAGCCGTTGATTGATAGCGGACGGCTCATGCCTTTGTTCTGCGACAGCGATGCAGAGTCCCTGCCGATGAATATCTATGCCTGCGTCAACGAACGCTCGGCACTGAATTCAAAAGTCAGAGCCTTTATTGAGTTTTTAGAAACGGGGATGTAAGAGGCCGGACACCCTGTAGATCTCAGAAATGACCTGCATCGTTGCGTCTTCTATCGTTCCTTCATTGCGGCATAATACCCAGTCATGATGTGCAACTTCTCGCTCGAACGCCGTGGTACAAGCGACATGCTCTTCCAGCTTAGAAATCACCGTACTTCCCAGCCCGCGTGACCGCGACGCGGCCCTTGCCCAGGAAATTTCAGGCGCAGTCACCACCCCGACATGCAGGTCTGGCGTTCTCACCTTTCGTTCAATGTTAAGCTGTAAAATCTCTGCAAAAGGGAGCATCCGGCGAAATGCGGCATCCGACGGATACCAGCGATCCATCAGGATAATGCAGTCCGCTGGCTGCTTAGTTAGCACATGTTCAGAAATCCAGGCACGGCTATCAGCAAGGCGCTTACAAACCTCTAATTCCAAATCCAGAGTGGGATTTCGGGCGAACTTGTTAACAAGAGCCATTGTTTCGCCCCTGTATGGATCGCTTTTTTTCTCGCAAAGGCGGACCACCTTCTTGTTGTCTGCCCTTAATACTTTCGTAATGGCTTCCAGCAGTGTGGTTTTACCGACACCCTTGGGCCCATCCAGAGAAACAAACAATTGATGACTCATTCTTCAGATGACGATTGATACACGTTTTTTATAAAGCTTGTCGCTGGCAAAAGCATCTTACTTTCCCTATGTTCCGTCCTGTGTGAGGCAGTTTAAGTGATCGGCCAGAAAAACGGAAAACATCACAGGTGGAGCTGTAGAAATCCGGCATTTAACATCATCAAATAAAACATGAGGAATTTACCTTAAACATCTTCTATTCTGACTAAGAACTTTATGAGGGTATCGAATGATAAGAGTAGAGAAATCAGACCCATTTTCGCCAGATTCTTGTTCTTTAATAGAAAAATTGTCAGCGGAGCTTGCAGCGATAACGGGTGATAGTGGAAAAAGTAATTTCACAATAGATTCAATGGATGGTGACAGATCGCTTTGGGTGCTGGCACGAAATGAAAAAGGCTATGCAACAGGATGCGGGGCTATCCGACCGTTAACAGAAAATATTGCCGAACTTAAAAGAATGTTCTCAGACCGAAGCGCCCCTGGGGTAGGAAAAGCCTTACTCAATTTCCTTGAAACATCCGCGAAAAACATGGGATATACAGAGATATGGCTTGAAACCCGACACGTTAACCATAAGGCGGTAAATTTTTATAAGAATAATGGATACGTACTCATAGAGAATTACGGACCCTATATCGGCCGGGATGAGGCTGTATGTTTCTCGAAAGTATTGCGGGACTGAACCATAGCCTGTGAAGGATAAAATTCGTGCCGCTGACGTATTATCCGTTGTCGCGCAGCATATCAATCATCAGCGCAAAAGCTGGCGGATGTTGTTTTCTGCTCGGGTAGTAAAGGTAATAGCCCGGAAACGACGGACACCACGCATCCAGCACCTGAATCAGTTCACCAGATTTCACCCGGTCCTCAACCATGTCCTCCGGCACACAGGCCAGTCCAAATCCTGACAGCACCGCATCGATTCGTTCTGACAGCAAATTAAACGTCAGTTGCCCTTCCACGCGCACCCGTAGCGGCTTTCCTTCTTTCTCAAACTCCCAGTGGTACAACCCACCGGCGGTTGGCAGACGCATATTGATGCACTTGTGGTATTGCAGCTCATGCGGAGTTTGCGGAATACCCTTTTCGGCAAAATAGTCCGGTGAACCAACAACCACCATTCGGAAATCCGGACCGATGCGGACGGCAATCATATCCTTATCTACGCTCTCGCCCAGACGCACCCCGGCATCGTAGCGACCATCGACGATATCGACGAAACCATTATCCACATGCAGTTCGACATTGATTTCAGGGTATTCTTGTAAAAACGGCTTCAGCTTTGGCCACAATAATTTTCTCGCGGAATGTTCCCCCGCCGAGATGCGGATATTCCCGGAGGTCGGGCCGTTAAGCTGAACAAGTGTTTCCAGTTCCTGCTCGAGATCGGCAAGTCGTGGTTCCAGGCAGGCAATAATCTTCTCGCCGATTTCAGTGGGCGCGACACTTCGGGTGGTGCGGGTCAAAAGGCGGATGTTTAAACGTTCTTCCAGCGCCTTAACGGCATGACTGAGTGCCGACTGCGAAACCCCCAGCTTTCCTGCTGCTTTGGTAAAACTTCGTTCTCTCGCAACGACCAGAAAAATCTGCAGTTCGTTGAAGTTTTCTTTCAGCATGGGTTCTTTCCTATAGTCACCGGCTCCCGCAAAGGGATTTTTTTATCCTGATACAAGAGATCTTATATTCTGAAACACGTTGGTTTTTACCAAAAGAACTTACTGTTGTATATATGATGCCCTGTTTAAAAAAATGGACTGGCTACGGAGCAGCAAATGTTTAGTAAGCATTATGAAGTAGATGAAAAACATATCGATTTTCAGGGTGTCGTGGATGGTTTGTATTATCCCTTCTATATGGAATGGACGCGCCATGCCTACATGCGCGAAGCGCTGGGTATTGATATCGAGGCAGAGTTTGCTCAGGGCAACATGTACATGGTGCTGGAGTATTCACTGCGCTTTCGTAAAAGCCTGCAAAAAGGCGATCAGGTTGAAGTAACCTGTGAACTGGCGAGAAATGAGAAACGTAACCGCGTCAACTTCGTTCAGCAGATCAAAGTGGATGGCGTGGTGTTTGCCGAAGCCACTTTTGTGGCAACCTGTCTGACTAACGGACGCCCTTCGATGCCTGATGCAGTGAAAAACGCGTTAGCACAACTGCCGGAATAATCATTTTCGCAAGCGAATGCCAGTCATTTAATATGGCTGGCATTATTTTCAGATGATGTGAATAATCTTTTGCGTCGTCGCCATCGCGGAATCAAACGGGCTCATGTTGCGGACAATCTTGACCATCACGCTGGCACCCAGCCAGAGCTGATACAAACTTTCCGCCACGGTGCGTGGTGTGTCATCAATCGTCAGAGATCCCTCAGCCACACCCGTTTCTAATGCTTCCGCCAGACGCGAGATAATTCCCGCCGTGCCGGAAAGCAGCGTTAAACGCATGGTATCCGACAGATCTGCAACTTCCGCGCCCAGTTTCACGGCAAGGCATTTGCCCTGACAGTCGGAGAATGACTGAGATTCCCGCCATAGCTGCCAGTAATTCATCAGTCGCTGCGCCATATTAAGGCCGGGCTGGCTCAGCGTCCTGTCGAGGTCGGCCAGATAGTCTTCAAAATAGCGCTCAAGCATTCCCACACCAAAAGCCTCTTTCGAGCCAAAATAGTGATAGAAAGACCCTTTGGGCACGCCCGCGTCTTTGAGGATTTCATTCAGTCCGACAGCAGAAAAACCCTTGCCGGCCATAATACGCTGGCCTGTCGCAAGGATATGCTCGCGGACGTCATTGTTATGGTGTTGAGTTGCAGTAGTCATAGGGCAAATTTACCAGAAACTAGACCAGTCGTCTATGAGCGAATGAAAGGACAATATCTTCACGCACGACAATACACTCTGTCACCCCGCAATAACAACAGATCGACACCTGCTAAGCGGGGCGACATTCATGCCTGCCACCCCGCGTGAGGAACGACTATGCGGCCAGTTGCTTAATCAGCAGTTCAGCCGCTTCAGCAGAAGAGCCCGGGTTTTGACCGGTGATCAGCAGACCGTCGATCACCACATAAGAACCCCAGTCCGGTCCTTTGGAATAGATACCGCCTTTGGCTATCAGTTCGTCTTCCACCAGGAAAGGCACCACGTCTGTCAGCCCTACCGCTTCTTCTTCGGTGTTGGTAAAACCGGTCACTTTTTTGCCTTCAACCAGTGGTTTTCCTTCAGAAGTTTTAACATGACGCAGTACGCCCGGTGCATGACAGACCAGCGCCACGTGCTTACCGGCCGCCAGAAACGCTTCGATCAGGGCGATAGAATTTTTATCTTCTGCCAGATCCCACAACGGACCGTGGCCGCCAGGATAGAAAACGGCGTCGAAATCAGCTTGCGACACGCTGTCGAGACGAACCGTTGAAGCCAGCTGAGCGGTTGCCTGCTCGTCGGCCTCGAAGCGGTGAGTCTGTTCAGTCTGGAAATCAGGCTCATTGCTTTTTGGATCTAACGGCGGGTTGCCACCTTCTGGAGAAGCCAGCGTAATTTCCGCTCCGGCATCTTTAAATGCATAGTAAGGCGCGGCCAGCTCTTCCAGCCAGAAACCTGTTTTACGGCCTGTGTTACCCAGTTTATCGTGTGAGGTGAGAACCATAAGAATCTTCATAATAAATCTCCGGCGTAGTGAATTGTGATTTAAGTAGACCAGTCGTCTAGATGTCAGATAAAAAAATCCTGTGAACCCATTACGAAAAGCCTTTGGATCCGGTCTGAACAAAGCAGTGTGATATCGCCCGTTCGCCTTAACCTTGTCGCTACACTAACAACAATTAGACCGGTCGTCTACAGGTAATTTAAAAAACTTTTCATTCAGGCTGCCGGCTCCCCTTTCCGATCCGGCACGCTCCTGACGGGCAAACGTTCTTCTGCCCGCCTGGGAGTGGCAAAATGTTTTAGCGTTTCGCTATATTTTCTACAGCCTGACGAACCGGCACATCTCCCGCTGTCAGTTCAATGATGACGCGGCTGACATCAGGCTGCTCAATGATTTCAGCAAGCGTGGCTGCCACGTCATCACGGGGGATATCGCCGTAAGGAATGGCGGGTCCGGCCTGAATCAGTCCGGTACCGCTGTCATCCACTAATGTTCCCGGTCTTAAGATCACCCAGTCCAGTTCGCTTTGTGCCAGCGCCACATCGGCTTCTTTTTTGACGCGCATGTAGTTTTCAAACGTATCAGAAATGTTTTTACCGCGCCCTGCTTCCGGGAATGCAGATACCAGCAAAAAGCGCGAAACGCCAGCCTGAGTCGCCGCTGCGACCGCGGTTTTCAGCCCTTCGCCATCGACCGCATTGGTCATTTCCGGTCCGCCTTTGCCACCGGCACCTGCGGTGAAGACCACCACGTCGCTGCCTTTCATGTACGCTGCCAAAGTAGTGGCATCCAGCTCTGTCAGGTTCCCGCTGACCGGTTCGGCCCCTGCCTGACGTAACGTCTGTTCCTGTTCAGGTTTACGGTAAAGTGCACGAACAGCATGTCCTTTATCTGCAAGCGTCTTTGACAGGCGGCGCCCTATATTACCCGCCGCGCCGATAATGAAAATCGTGGTCATTAATGCCTCCTTCTCAAATTGTGTGTCGCCATTATTCTTTGCAGCGACACCCGGTAAAAATGGAACGCACAAAATGCAACCACAAAACTAGCCGACCGGTCAACCATTAAGAAATCAGTATGACAGACAACCCAAATGTCTGCGTTATGGTGCTGAGTTGACTATCGCCGCAAAAGAAACCTGTTACGGCGGTGGCGCAAAAGGTTATACCGACTGGTCTGAAGGAATTTACGACTGATTTTCAGGCTGACTTTGCACAAGGTTATCCCCAGATTTTGTGGATAACCTTGTGCGGTTGGGGTAAATACGGGAGCACATCTTCACTTCTCACCTTCTTAAATGCCGCGTCGGCAAGGCGGTGGGGTATTTCACCTGACTGAGAGCAAAACTTGAGCGAATGCTGGCGACACCTTTCAATCTCGGTAAGACACTCGGTGATCAGCAACTGATTTGTATTTCCCGGCTGATTGACGACTCACCCCTTAAGCGTTTTCCATTTCCCACACTTATGATTATACTGTATGCATAACCAGTATTTTATAGGTATGAAGAATGAAACCTTATAAGCGACAACCAAACCATGTTTGCCCTCGTTGATGTGAACTCCTTTTACGCGAGCTGCGAAACCGTGTTCAGGCCAGACCTTCGCGGGCGGCCGGTGATTGTGTTGTCCAACAATGACGGCTGTGTGATTGCCCGCAATGCGCTGGCCAAAAAGGCGCAAATCCCTATGGGCGCGCCCTTTTTCAAGGCGCGTGACGCGATCCGCCAGCACAACGTGGCAGTGTTTTCATCCAACTACGCGCTGTATGCCGACATGTCGAACCGCGTGATGGAAACGCTCGAACGGCTGGCGCCTGCGGTGGATATCTACTCCATCGATGAGGCCTTTCTGGATATCACTAATATCGGAAACTGCATCTCGCTGCATGATTTTGGTAAACAGGTGCAGAAGACCCTCTGGAAGGAGACGCATCTGGCCGTGGGCGTGGGGATTGCCCCCACCAAAACGCTGGCCAAACTGGCTAACTTTGCGGCAAAAACCTGGAAAGGCACCGGTGGCGTGCTGGATTTATCGCAGACCGTGCGTCAGCGGAAACTGATGGCTCTGGTGCCGGTGGAAGAAGTCTGGGGCGTGGGGCGGCGCATCAGTAAAAAGCTCAATATGCTGGGGATCACCACGGCGTTGCAACTTGCCGACTGCCCTTCGGCGCTGATCCGCAAACATTTCAGTGTGGTGCTGGAGCGTACCGTGCGCGAACTGCGCGGCGAATCCTGTCTGGCGCTTGAAGAATCGGTGCCGACCAAGCAGCAGATTATCTGTTCGCGTTCTTTCGGCGAACGCATTACGGATTATCAGGATATGCGCGAAGCCATCTGCAATTACGCGGTACGCGCGGCGGAAAAACTGCGCGGAGAACATCAGTATTGCCGCTACGTGTCAGCGTTTGTAAAAACCAGTCCGCACGATCCGAAAGTCCCCTATTACGGCAATCATGCCGGCATCAAACTGATGACGCCGACACACGACAGCCGCGATATTCTTGCCGCCGCCGTGCGTTGTCTCGATCAGATCTGGAAACCCGGATATCGCTATCAGAAAGGCGGTGTGATGCTGGGCGACTTTTTCAGTCAGGGCGTCGCCCAGCTCAATCTGTTTGATGAATATCAGCCCAAGAAAAACAGCGATCAGCTGATGGCTACGCTGGACAAGATCCACAAGGACGGGGTCGGCAAAGTCTGGTTTGCCGGTCAGGGGATCCAGCGCGGCTGGGCGATGAAACGCGAAATGCTGTCACCGGCGTACACGACGCGGTTCAATGAGCTGGTGCGGGCAAAAGTGTAGTCCGGGCAAAGGCCCGGACTGTTGAGAATCCGCGGGGTTACTTCAGATTTTCTTTAAAGAACGCGGTCAGTTTCGCAAAAGGGATCAGATCGGTACGGTCGTAAAGATCAACGTGACCGGCACCCGGAACGATGTACAACTCTTTCGACTGGCCTGCACGTTTATAGGCATCTTCACTGAATTCTTTTGAATGCGCCTGATCGCCGGTGATAAACAGCATCGGACGCGGTGAAATGGTCTCAATGTCGTTGAACGGATAGAAGTTCATGAATTTCACATTGCTGGTCAGCGTCGGGTGCGTGGTCAGCGCCGGTGATGAACCTTTTGGCGTAAACTCGCCGCGCGGAGTGCGATAAAAGTCGTAGAACTCTTTGGCAACAGGGGGAGAGTTCTCGTCAATTTTATGCGGCGTGCCGCTGGTGTATTTCGTTTCGCCACCGGTGAATTCGCTGTAACGTTGCTCTGCCGCCTCGGCAATGATCTGTTTACGCTGCGCAAGGGTTAACGAATTATTGAGCGCGTGTCGATTTGCCGACCCCATGTCATACATGCTGACCGTCGCAATCGCTTTCATACGCGGATCAATTTTTGCCGCACTGATAACGAAACTGCCGCTGCCGCAAATCCCCAGTACCCCGATGCGGTTTCTGTCGATGTATGGGCGCGTGCCGAGGTAATCCACAGCAGCGCTGAAATCCTCTGCATAGATATCCGGCGCGACAGCATTGCGCGGTTTACCTTCGCTTTCGCCCCAGAAAGAGATGTCTATCGCCAGCGTCACAAATCCCTGCTCGGCAAGCTTTTGCGCATACAGATTGGAACTCTGTTCTTTCACCGCTCCCATCGGATGACCAATGACAATGGCCGGATTTTTCGCGCTTTCATTCATGCCTTTTGGCATGAAAAGATTGCCGGTCACATTCATCTGATACTGGTTTTTAAACGTCACCTTTTGCTGAGTCACTTTATCGCTTTTATAAAAGTTATCTGCGCCGTTGGACATATCGGCGGCTGTTGCAGCAAATGAGCTGACAAACAGCCCTAACAACATCGTTAACACTCTCATGGAATTATCCTTAATCAGGTATTGCGGTGAATGGACATCAGTTCGTCCGGTTAAAAATTCTCGTGTGATCAATGGTCATTGCGTGAAGTGATAAACGTCAGGCCGGACGCCAGTACCAGCAATGCGGCGCTGACAATAAACGTGCTTTGCCAGCCGATATGATCAAAGGCGACGCCCCCTAAGGTCGAGCCGAGCGCAATCGACAGTTGCACCACAGCGACCATCAGCCCGCCCCCGGCTTCGGCATTATCAGGGAAAGTGCTTGCCACCCAGGACCACCAGCCGACCGGTGCCGCCGTTGCCACCAGCCCCCATAACGCCAGCAGAATGATCACGATCCCGGACGAATGGCCAAGAACCATCAGCATGACGGCGATGACGGCCATCAGCAGCGGGATCACCATGAGCGTGAGATAGAAACGCTTTTTCAGAAACGTGCCGATCAGTAATGTCCCGACAAAACCCGCGACGCCAATCGCCAGCAAAATGAGGGACAGCATCTCTGCACTGACCCGTGTGACGGTTTCCAGAAACGGCCGGACATAGGTAAACAGGGCAAACTGCCCCATAAAGAAAATCCCGCACGCAGCCATACCCGCCAGCACTAAAGGATTTTTGAATAAACGAAAGACGTTCCCTGCAGAATTTTTCCTGCTTTCCGGCGCCATAGACGGCAGGCTGATCCACTGCCAGACAAAGGCGATAAGCGCCACAGGCACGAGACACAAAAAGGCACCGCGCCAGCCAATGACGCCCCCCAGATAACTGCCCAGCGGTGCGGCGACCACAGTTGCCAGCGCATTACCGCCGTTGAAAATAGCCAGTGCGCGGGGAACCTGATCCTGCGGAACCAGGCGCATAGCCACAGCGGCCGACATGGACCAGAATCCGCCAATGGCTACGCCGATCAGGGCTCGCCCGATCATGTAAGTCGTATAGCCGGGCGCTAAAGCAATCAGTCCGCCGGAAAATGCCATCAGAATTGTCAGCCCTAAAAGCAGCGCCTTGCGGTTGACGTTACCGGCCAGCCGGGAGATCGTCAGACTGGTTATCACCGCCAGTCCACCGGAGATGGCAATCCCCTGTCCGGCCAGCCCTTCGCTGACGCCCAAATCGCGGGCAACCGGTGACAGCAAGCTCACCGGCATAAACTCGGATGCCACCAGCGCAAACACGCACATCGTTATCGCCCAGACCCCGTTCCAGTGCGCGGCCGGAGTCTGGTTCACAAAATCTTTCTCTGCTGCTGTCGTCACTTGTGATCCTTTTTTCTTTCTGCAGGATGAATTTTTGGCAAGCCGGTGCCGCGTCTTATTCGTGAGAATAAAAACAGTAATTTCATGTGGTTAATCGAATCAGACTAAGGGGTTTTTATCCCGATTCTTTCGTATTCCGGCTTGCGAAAAATTCTACACGACGGGTATAGTCTTACCAGCTAATAAATACTTAATGGGGCTATAAGCTCTGCTTATAAATCGAAAGTGAAGAAGGTGCAATGAAACGTAATTTCAATGATCTCATTGCGTTTGTGACTGTGGCCCGCGAAGGCAGTTTCACACGCGCCGCAGCGCAGCTGGGGGTGACACAACCCGCACTCAGCCAGACCATCACCGCGCTTGAAAATCGCATGGATATCCGGCTGCTGACGCGGACCACGCGCAATGTGTCGCCGACGGCAGCAGGCGAACGTTTATTACAGGCTATCGGCACCCGTTTTGATGAGATTGAAGCGGAACTGGATATGCTGACAGAGATGCGTGACAAGCCAGCGGGAACGGTGCGTATCACCTGCGGCCCGCACGTTCTCAAAACCATTCTGTTACCGAAATTATCCGCATTGCTGCGCGAATATCCCGAGATAAAACTGGAGTTCGATGCCAACCACGGTTTTCGAAACATTGTCGCCGACAGGTTTGACGCGGGTGTGCGGCTTGGTGACACCATCGATAAAGATATGATTGCCATGCCGCTAACCCCTCAGCTGCGCATGGCCGCGGTGGCCTCGCCTGAGTATTTGCGCTCACACCCCATGCCCCTGACACCGCAAGATTTGCTGCAACATAGCTGCATGAATATGCGGATGGCAACATCGGGCGGGCTGTATATCTGGGAGTTCGATAACGATGAGGGACCTGTCAACGTGCGTGTTGACGGGCAACTGACGTTTAACACGTCGGCCCACATGGTCGACGCAGCCTTAGCCGGGCTCGGTGTGGCGTTTTTACCCGAGGAGGAGTTTGCTCCCCATATTGAGGAAGGACGTCTGATACGCTTTCTGGAACCCTACTGCCTGCCGTTCCCGGGTTATTACCTCTATTATCCCAGCAGGAAACAACATTCGCCGGCATTTTCACTCGTAATGGAAGCGCTGAAAATCGAGCGTTAATTCATAATCGCCCGTCAATGAACAGACATTAAGAACAGTCCGGGCATCACCCGGACTGTTTCAGGCCTGACGGGAGAATATCAGCTGATATCTTCCCCGTTCGTTCCGATCACTTTCTGATACCAGTGGAACGATTTCTTGCGGTAACGGTTACCGGTGCCGGAGATCTTATCGTCGAGGTCGACATAAATCAGACCGTAACGCTTGCTCATCTCACCGGTGGACATACTCACCAGATCGATACAACCCCAAGGGGTGTAGCCCATCAGTTCCACGCCGTCTTCAATCGCTTCCGCCATGGCTTCAATATGCTGACGCAGATAGTTGATACGGTAATCATCGGCAATGTAGTGGTTTTCATCCGGCTTATCGACAGCGCCCAGTCCGTTCTCAACAATGAACAACGGTTTTTCATAGCGATCGTACAGCTGATTAAGGGCAATCCGCAGACCGACCGGGTCGATTTCCCAGCCCCAGTCACTGGCTTCGAGGAACGGATTACGCGCGCCGCCGAGCAGGTTACCTTGTGCTGTGACCGCGTCAGGATTGGTTTTGTTGATGGTCGAAGACATGTAGTAGCTGAAACCAATGTAATCCACCGTATGTTCTTTAATCAGCTCTACATCACCCGGCTGAATATCCAGTTCGACGCCCTGCGATTGCCACAGGCTTTTGGCGTAATACGGATATTTACCGCCCGCCTGCACGTCGGCGCAGTAGAAATTAAACGCCTGAGTCTCTTTCAGGGTTTCCAGCTGATTGACCGGATTACAGTCATAAGCGTAATTGGTGGCAAACAAGATCATGCAACCGATCTGGATTTGCGCGTTGGTTTCGTGGGCAATTTTGACTGCCAGACTGCTGGCGACAAACTGGTTATGCCACGCCTGGAACTTCGCCTGCGCCTCAAGCGCGCCGGTTTTCACCGTCAGCCCCTGACTCATGATCGGGAAATGTGCCGCGCTGTTGATCTCGTTGAAGGTCATCCAGTACTTCACTTTATGCCCGTAGCGGGTCAGCACCGTGCGGGCAAAACGCTCGAAGTGACCAATCAGTTCGCGGTTTTTCCAGCCGCCAAACGCGGTCGCCAGATGCAGCGGCATCTCGTAGTGTGAAATGGTGATCACCGGTTCGATGCCGTGCGCGATACAGGCGTCAATCACCTGATCGTAATGCTTCAGCCCGGCTTCCTCAGGCTCCTGCTCAACGCCGTTAGGGTAGATGCGTGTCCAGGCAATAGAAAAACGGTAACATTTGAATCCCATTTCCGCGAACAGCGCGATATCTTCCTGAAAACGATGATAGTGATCGATGCCTTTATGATTCGGATACGTATGGTTTACGGGATCAAGGGTAAAATCAAATTCCGGTGAGGAAACGATCTTCAGACGGTCTTTGCCGCCCGGAATGGCATCGACGATGGACAGCCCTTTGCCATCCTGATCGTATGCCCCTTCCACCTGATTGGCCGCCGTTGCCCCGCCCCACATAAAACCTTGCGGAAACTTACCTTTCATAAAAACTCCCTGAATGTGTTGATTGATCCCTCGGATCATTTAGCAAATGAATAATTTACCTGTCAAAACACGACGGTGCCACAAAAGTTACCCTGCTGTCCTGACCTTTTGACAGGATTTCTACGTGACCTGACTCACAGATTTCACGTCCTTAATCGCTCCCTTAACCGCTCATCCCGCCTGACAACCGCTTATCTCTCTCTGTGACCGCTGACCAACTTTCCCGCCTGTGCAACAGCGATTTTGGCACCCTATACGGGCAATAAAAGTGCGCAAGAAAAATACGCAATAAACAGGCCCAGCCTCTCTGAAAGCAGTGCTTAATAAAGAAAACAGAGACGGGCATTTCGTGAGTTTTTTTAAATAACCGGGTTATTTATGAACAAAAAAGCCTTCTTCAAACACTTACCGTGGATGCTTGTTGCCCTCCTCGGTGCCTGCTGTCTGGGCGTCGTCGCCCTGCGGCGGGGTGAACACATCAGCGCATTATGGATAGTCGTCGCCTCGGTGTCGGTCTATCTGGTGGCCTATCGCTATTACAGTCTGTATATCGCGCAAAAGGTCATGAAGCTGGATCCTTCCCGTTCCACGCCTGCGGTGATCAACAACGACGGCCTGAACTATGTGCCGACCAACCGCAACGTGCTGTTCGGTCACCACTTTGCCGCCATCGCCGGTGCCGGTCCGTTAGTCGGTCCGGTGCTCGCCGCGCAAATGGGTTATCTGCCGGGCGTGCTGTGGTTGCTGGCCGGTGTGGTTCTGGCCGGTGCGGTGCAGGACTTCATGGTGCTGTTCATCTCTTCACGCCGTAACGGCGCGTCTCTGGGTGAGATGATCAAAGAAGAAATGGGGCCGGTGCCGGGCACTATTGCGCTGTTCGGTTGCTTCCTGATCATGATTATTATTCTGGCGGTGCTGGCATTAATCGTGGTGAAAGCACTGGCGGAAAGTCCGTGGGGCGTGTTTACGGTGTGTTCTACGGTGCCGATTGCACTGTTTATGGGCATCTACATGCGCTTTATCCGGCCGGGACGCGTGGGTGAAATCTCGGTCATTGGCGTTGTCCTGCTGGTCGCGTCAATCTATTTCGGCGGCGTTATCGCCAGCGACCCGTTCTGGGGTCCGGCGCTGACGTTCAAAGACACCACCATCACCTTCACGCTGATTGGTTATGCGTTCGTCTCCGCCCTGCTGCCGGTGTGGCTTATTCTTGCGCCGCGTGACTATCTGGCAACCTTCCTGAAAATCGGCGTTATCGTCGGGCTGGCGATCGGTATCGTGATCCTCAATCCGGAACTGAAAATGCCTGCGCTGACCCAGTACATCGACGGTACAGGTCCGTTGTGGAAAGGCGCGTTGTTCCCGTTCCTGTTTATCACCATTGCCTGCGGTGCAGTGTCCGGTTTCCATGCGCTGATTGCCTCCGGCACCACGCCTAAGTTGCTGGCCTGCGAAACCGATGCACGGTTTATCGGTTACGGCGCGATGCTGATGGAATCCTTCGTGGCGGTGATGGCGCTGGTCGCGGCCTCCATCATTGAACCGGGTCTGTATTTCGCCATGAATACCCCGCCAGCCGGGCTTGGCATCACCATGCCAAACCTGCACGAACTGGGCGGCGATAATGCACCGATGATTCTGGCGCAGCTGAAAGATGTTACAGCGCACGCGGCAGCAACCGTCAGTTCATGGGGATTTGTGATCTCGCCTGAGCAGATTATGCAAACGGCGAAAGACATCGGTGAGCCGTCAGTGCTGAACCGTGCGGGTGGCGCACCTACGCTTGCCGTAGGTATTGCGCACGTGTTCCATAAGATCATGCCACTGGCGGATATGGGCTTCTGGTATCACTTCGGCATTCTGTTTGAAGCGCTGTTTATCCTGACCGCACTGGATGCGGGTACGCGTTCAGGCCGCTTTATGTTGCAGGATCTGCTGGGTAACTTTGTGCCGTTCCTGAAAAAAACTGACTCGCTGGTCGCCGGGATTATCGGCACCGCAGGCTGCGTCGGACTGTGGGGTTACCTGCTGTATCAGGGCGTGGTCGATCCGCTGGGCGGCGTGAAAAGTCTGTGGCCGCTGTTCGGGATTTCGAACCAGATGCTGGCTGCCGTCGCGCTGATCCTCGCCACCGTGGTACTGGTGAAAATGAAACGCACCAAGTACATCTGGGTCACCATGGTGCCTGCTATCTGGTTACTGATTTGTACCACCTGGGCGCTGGGTCTGAAACTGTTCAGCACCAATGCGCAGATGGAAGGCTTCTTCTACATGGCCGGTCAGTATAAAGAACGCATTGCTGCTGGCGGCGAGAACCTGACACCGGAACAAATCAGCAATATGCATCATATTGTGATCAACAACTACACCAACGCCGGGCTGAGTATCCTGTTCCTGATTGTGGTGTACAGCATCATTTTCTACGGTATCCGCGCCTGCCTTGAGGCACGTAAAACCGATAAGCGTACCGATAAGGAAACGCCTTATGTGCCGGTTCCTGCGGAAGGGATAAAAATCTCCTCCGGGCACTAACCGTTTACCTGAAAGCCCCGCACACGCGGGGCTTTTCCACAAAATTCAGAGGAGTACGTATGTTTGACAACTTAGGTGCGGCGAAGAAATACCTCGGTCAGGCCGCGCGTATGCTGGTGGGCATACCGGATTACGACACTTACGTTCTGCATATGCAGACCAACCACCCGGATACCACGCCGATGACCTATGAAGAGTTTTTCCGCGAGCGCCAGCAGGCACGTTATGGCGGGGACGGGAAAGGCGGAATGCGCTGTTGTTAAGAGGGCGCTGTAGTTGAGAAGTAGCTGAAGTTAAAAAGAGCACCGTAGTTAAGAGGAAAGCGAACATGACACCGATTGCAGTCACAGTATTAACCGGTTTTTTAGGTGCCGGAAAAACCACGCTTTTACGCCAGATTCTGCATACGCAGCAGGAGATAAAAATTGCGGTGATCGAGAATGAATTTGGCGAAATGCCCATCGACAACCAGCTGATTGGCGACCGCGCCACGCGCATCACCACCTTATCCAACGGCTGCATCTGTTGCACCCGTTCGGGCGAGCTGGAAGCGGCGCTGCTGGATTTGCTCGACAGCGTGGACAAAGGCGAAGTGCAGTTTGACCGGCTGATGATTGAATGCACCGGTATGGCCGATCCCGGCCCGATCCTGCAGGCGTTTTTCGCCCATGAAGTCATATGTGAACGTTATGTCTTAGACGGCGTTATCACGCTGGTGGATGCCGTGCATGCCATGTCGCAGCTGGATCAGTTCCCGCTGGCGCAGTCGCAGATTGGTTATGCCGACCGCATCCTGCTGACCAAAACGGATGTATCCGGTGAATGCCCGGAACTGACAGAACGGCTGCAACGTATTAATGCCCGTGCGCCGGTATATAAAATGGTTCAGGGCGATATCGATCCGGCACTGTTGTTTGATACCCGCGGATTTATGCTCGAAGAAAACGTGATAGCCACAAAACCGCTGTTCCATCGCGTCGCGCCACAGCAAAACACCGTTTCCTCCATTGTAGTGGAGCTGGATTATCCGGTGGCGCTGACCGCCATTTCCGCGGTGATGGAAGAACTGCTGGCCAGCTTTGCCGACAATCTGATGCGGTACAAAGGGATGTTGTGGATAGCTGATCAGCCGTGCCGCCTGCTGTTTCAGGGCGTTCAGCGCCTGTACAGCGCCGACTGGGATCGCCCGTGGCAGCCGGATGAAACCCCGCGCAGTGCATTAGTGTTTATCGGCATACAATTGCCTGAAACCGAAATCCGCGACGCTTTTGCCCGGCTGCGACCGGCTTGATTGATCTGACCAAAAGAAAACCGGCGGGGTTTACAGCCCCACCGTCTCTTTCAGCGATTTGAGATAGCGACGGCTGACCGGCACGACCTGACCATCACGCAGTAACAGCTCCGCCTGATTTTTATCTTCCAGGCGGATTTCCTTCAGATAATCCATATTCACCAGATACTGCCGGTGACAACGTAACAACGGCGTACGGACTTCCAGCGTGCGTAAGGTCAGTTCCGTAAATGTCTCTTTGCCATCCTGTCCGGTGACGTATACCCCGCCGATGCGGCTGCTGACGAATGCCACGTCTTCCAGCTGCAACAACCAGATCCGGTTGCTGCTCAGACATGGGATAAACTTCAGCGGCTGCTGGTATTGCGATAACTGCGAGACATCCTGCTCCTGAAAACCCAGCCGCAACCGCGCCAGCGTTTTTTGTAAACGCGGCGTCTGGATCGGTTTAAGCAGATAATCAAACGCGCACTGTTCAAACGCCTGCACCGCATATTCCTCAAAGGCGGTAAGAAAAACGATGTGCGGGCGGTGCTGCTCATCGAGCATACCGACCATTTCCAGCCCGCTGATGCGCGGCATCTGAATGTCCAGAAACACCACGTCAGGGCGGATTTTGTGGATCACGCCAATCGCTTCAATGGCATTGGTACACTCACCGACAATTTCAATATCGCTTTCATCCTGAAGCTGTAAGCGCAGATTCTCCAGCGCCAGCGGCTCATCATCGACAATCAGCACTCTTAACATGGCGCGCCCTCCGCAGGCAGACGTAACGTGATACGGGTGAAATCATCCGGTTTGCAATTGACGGTAATGCCGAAATCATCGCCAAAACGCGCCCGCAGGCGCTTGTCCACCAGACTCATGCCTAGGCCGTCACCGCTTTCTTCCGGCTGATACAAACCGGCGTTATCTTCCACTTCGACGATCACTGTCTGCCCCTCACTGTAAGCACGAATGATGATATTGCCATTGCTCAGCAACTGGGATGTGCCGTGTTTTATGGCGTTTTCCACCAGCGGTTGCAGAGTAAATGCCGGAAGATGCTGAAAAGACAATGCATCCGGCACCTGTAAATCCACGTTCAGACGCGACGAAAAACGTGCCAGCTCGATTTGCAGATAGGCATTCACATGCTCCAGCTCATCCGCCAGCGTGACAATCTCGGAAGAGCGTTTGAGATTTTTGCGAAAGAACGTTGAGAGATACTGCACCAGTTGCCCGGCTTTATCGCTGTCGTGGCGGATCACCGCCATCAGCGTATTGAGGGCGTTAAACAGGAAGTGCGGATTCACCTGCGCGTGCAGCAGCTTAATTTCAGACTGCGCCAGCAGCGCTTTTTGTTGTTCGAATTTACCGGCAAGGATCTGCGCCGACAGCAGCTGGGCAATGCCTTCGCCCAATGTACGGTTGATGGAACTGAACAGCCGGTTTCGCACTTCGTACAATTTGATGGTGCCGATCACCCGCTGATTCTCGCCGCGCAGCGGTATCACCAGCGTCGAGCCCAGTTTGCAGCTGGGATGCAGCGAACAGCGGTAAGGCATCTCGTTGCCATCGGCGTACACCACTTCGTCGTTCTCGATGGCGCGCCAGGTATAGTCAGAAGCAATAGGTTTGCCGACCAGATGATGGTCGTCGCCGATGCCGGTAAAGGCCAGCAATCGCTCGCGATCGGTTATCGCCACGGCGCCAATATCCAGCTCTTTCAGCAGCACCTGCGCCACTTTCATGCTGTTCTCTTCGTTAAATCCGCGCCGCAAAATACCTTCCGTCGAGGCCGCGACTTTCAGCGCTGTTGCCGAAAACGCCGAGGTGTATTTTTCGAACATCGCCCGCTTATCCAGCAGAATACGCATAAACATGGCGGCACCGAGCGTATTGGTCACCATCATCGGCGCGGCAATACTGCTGACCAGATGGAGTGCATCGGTAAACGGACGGGCAATCAGCAGGATGATCAGCATTTGCACAATTTCGGCGACAAAGGTCACGCCGGCGGCCACCAGCGGATTAAATAGCTTATCGATGCGTCCGCGTTTGATTAAAACGCTGTGGATCAGGCCGCCTAATAATCCCTCGGCGATGGTGGAGATCATGCAGCTCAGCGCCGTCATGCCTCCCATTGAATAACGGTGGATGCCGCCGGTCAGGCCGACTAATCCGCCGACCACCGGCCCGCCAAGTAATCCGCCCATCACCGCGCCGATCGCACGGGTATTGGCAATAGAATCCTCAATATGCAGCCCGAAATAGGTACCCATAATGCAAAAAATCGAAAACGTGATATAGCACAACAGCTTGTGCGGCAGGCGCACCGTGACCTGAACCAGCGGAATAAATAACCGCGTTTTACTCATCAGCCAGGCGATCACCAAAAACACGCACATCTGCTGTAACAGCAGCAACACCAGATTAAATTCGTACATTCCCAAAGTGTCCAAAATCCAACAAGCGGGCAATATATCGTGTTGCGTTAAAATTTACCTTGAAGCAGCCCGAAGAACGGGAAAGCGGTGGTTGACGGATTACATTTTCTCTACCGGGATTTTCTCGCGTTGCATCACCAGACTCAGGGCAGCCGGTAATACGGTTAGCGTCACGAAAGTGGCGACCAGCAATCCGCCGATGATGGCGTACGCCATCGGTCCCCAGAAAACCTGCTCAGCAATCGGCACCATCCCCAGTATTGCCGCACAGGCGGTCAGCAGGATCGGGCGGGACCGGTGAACGGCGGCGGCTTTTATGGCCTCATCGCCACGCATACCGGCCAGAACATTGTTATCGGCCTCACTGATGAGGATCACCGCGTTACGGATGATCATTCCAGCTAAAGCAATAATGCCCAGCAGAGCCACAAATCCCATCGGAGTACCCGTCGGCAGCATCGCCAGCACAATGCCGGGCAGGCCAAAAGGCGCCATCAATAACGCCAGCAACAGGCGGGAAAAACGCTGCAACTGAATCATCAGCAACGTCATCATAATCAGTAAGGTGACCGGTAACACCGCAAACACCGAACTGTTGCCTTTATCTGATTCCGCCACCGCTCCGCCCTCCTCAATCTGATATCCGGCAGGCAGCGAAGCACGAAGGCTGGAAACCAAAGGGGCAAGCTGCTGTGAAACTGCTTCTGCACGCAGCCCCGCGGCTAAATCCGTCTGTACGGTGATAAACGGCAGGCGCTGACGCCGCCAGACCACCGGATCGTCAATTCCCCAGACCGGCGTGGCAACCTGACTCAGCGGTATTTTTTGTCCCGTTGCGCTGGTGATCATCAGCCCCGACAGCGTGCCCACCTCCAGCCGCTCACGATCGTTAGCACGCAGAACCACATCGGTCAGCCGGTTTTTATCCCTGACCGTGGTAACGACGCTGCCTGACCATACGGTATTAAGCAATGCCGCCAGACTTTCTGATGAGACGCCCGCCGCCCGCGCCGCAGTCTGATTCACCTGCAACGTGATGAGCCGCTCCGGTTCTCCGGCGGTCAGATTCACTTCGCGGGTCAGCGGACTGCTTCCCAGTACGCGGGCGAGATGCTGCGCGATCTGTCTGACGTTGTCATAAGCGGGGCCGCTGACCCGATACTTTACCGGCCAGCCCACCGGCGGCCCCAGTTCCAGCGGCGAAACGCGGGTAATAATATCGCTGAAATTACGGGCCAGGAGCGCGTCCAACTGCGCACTCAGCTTATCTCTGTCATCCAGACTTTTCGCGACCACCACCAGTTGCGCGGTGGTCTCGTCATTCAGTAACACATCCATCGGCAGATAAAACCGCACCGCGCCGGATCCGACGTAGCTGGAAAAGTGATCGACGTAAGGATTGCCCTGCAGCGCCTGCTCCAGCCGCGCGGTTTGCCGGGCGGTTTCCGCTTGCGACGCGTTAGCTGGCAAACTCAGACTTACCAGCAGTTCCGGGCGATCAGATGCCGGAAAAAACTCGCCCTGCATAAACGTCGTTGCATACACCGCCAGCCCCAGCAGCAGACAGGCAACACCGATTGTCATTCCGCGGTGCGCCAGTACCTGATTCAGCAGGCGCTGATAGAACCCCATCATCCGGCTGCGTTTTCCCCCCTGTGAAGCCTGTTTTTCAGGCAAGATCCACAAACCCATCAGCGGAGAAAAAAGAATCGCAACCAGCCAGGAACACAGCAGCGCGATACACACCACCGCAAACAACGAGTAGCAATATTCACCGGCGCTGGAGGCGGCGAAACCTACAGGAATAAACCCAGCGATCATCACCAGCGTGCCGGTCAGCATCGGGAACGCAGTGGTTTCAAAAGCATACGTCGCCGCACGCCATTTCGACTCTCCTGCCTCAATACGCGATACCATTGCCTCGACGGTGATCATGGCATCATCGACCAGCAACCCCAGCGCGATAATCAGCGCCCCCAGTGAAATCCGCTGTAAGCCAATTCCCGCCAGCGACATACCGGTAAATGTCATCGCCAGCACAACCGGAATGGCGGCAGCAACGACCAGCCCGGCGCGGGTGCCGAGCGAAACAAAAGAGACGGCCAGAACAATCACTACCGCTTCGATCAGTACCCGGATAAAGCCGCTGACGGCTTGCGAAACGACTGCCGGCTGATCGGCGACTTTACTCATTTCAATGCCGTGCGGCAGTCTGGCACTGATGTCGTCCATCCGCGCATTCAGCGCCTTGCCGAAGGAAAGCATATTGCCGTTGGCCGCCATGGAAATAGCCAGCCCGATAGCCGGTTTACCGTTGACACGAAAGACCGGTGACGGCGGTTCGGCATCCTGACGGCTGATGGTCGCGACGTCCGTCAGCGGAATGTAGCGCCCGGCGATATGCAGCGTCACGGCGCGCAGACTCTGCTCCGTCGTCAGCGCACCGCTCACCCGCAAGGCGATATTGTCACGGTCGCTGCGCAAAACACCCGCCGGTTCGACGGCGTTTTGCGCTTTCAGGGCATCGGTAATTTGCTGTAAATCCAGCCCCATTCCCGCCAGTTGTGCGGGCGAAAACGCAATCACGATATTCTGCTCCTGCACACCCAGCAGACTGGTTTTACCCATGTCCGGCAAAGACATCAGACTGCGGCTGATGTCGTCTACCCGGTCGCGCAGTTCACGCGGCGTATAGCCCTCGGCGGTAAAACCATAAATCGTGCCAAACGTATCATCGAACTCATCGTTCACGCTGGTTTGCACACCTGCGGGTAACGACGGGGCAATGTCCTGCATCTTTTTACGCACCTGATACCAGATCCCCGCCACGGCGGCAGGCGGTGTGTCATCGCGCAAATTAACAAAAATAACCGACTGCCCGGCGCGGGTTTCACTCTGGACGTAATCCAGATAGGGCGTTTCCTGTAATTTTTTCTCCAGCAGATCCGTCATCAGGCTGACCGAATCCGCCACGTCAGCCCCCGGCCAGCGGGCGGTCACCACGGCAGTTTTGATAGTGAATGCCGGATCCTCATTACGCGGTAAATGCTCATAACTGATGACCCCTGCGGTCATTAACAGCAGCATGAAAAAGGCCATCAGGGACTGATGATCCAGCGCCCAGGCAGAAAGATTAAAGGTACGTAAGGAGGGGCGCTGATTCATCCGGCACTCTCACCGGGCATCACTTTCTCGCCTTCACGCAACTGACTCACTCCGGCGATCACCACCTTTTCACCGGGGCTCAGACCAGAAGAGATAAAGATGTCTGAAGCGCTGTAACCCTCTAAAACAACGGGGCGCAGATGCAGCGTCTGTGTTTGGGTATTGACGATAAAAAGGGCCGGATTGCCACCGGCGCGGGTCAGCGCAGAAGCGGGTAACGCGATCACCGGCTTACCGGCATGCACAAGTGAAAGCTGAACACTGGCGCCCAGCGCCATCGCGGGCGGCGGATTATCGAGCGTCAGGCGAACGCGCCACGTGCGGGTTTGCGGATCGGCCTGCGGGCTGATGTCGCGTAAATGTCCCGTCGTCACAACCGACGGGTCAGAAAGCAGCGAGACATTGAAAGTGCCGCCGGTTTGCTGAGAAAGGGACTGCGGACTGGCAACGTCGAAAACCGCGTCACGTCCGCGGCCCGACGCAAGTGTCATCACGGTTTGTCCGGCGCTGACAACCTGTCCCGCCGCCACACTGACCTGCGTGATCACGCCCTCCGCTGGCGCCGTAAGCTGTGCCCAGGAAAGGTTTTCCCGCGCGGTTTTCAGTGAATCTTCACTGCTCAGACGTCGCGAACGGGCGGCCTGCCAGTCAGACTGCGCGCTGTCGAGCTGAGTGCGGGCGATAGCGCCACCCGGCATCAGCAGCTGCATACGCCTGAGATTCTGCGCCGCCACCTGCTCTGCCGCCCGCGCGCTGTCCAGATCGGCCTGCGCACTGTTAAGCTGATTACGGCTGGTGTCACTTTCCTGCGATGCCAGCACCTGCCCTGCCACCACGGGGTCGCCGACATCGACCGCGCGGCTCAGCACCCGACCGTCCAGCCGGAACCCCAGCATCACCTCTTCCTGAGCGCGGATTTCGCCGGTCAGGGGCACAGTAGCGGATGCCGAGGGTAAAGGGGCGATCACCACGCGGACGGGGCGTGCGGGGGCTGCGGGCTTACGGGATTTATCCCCGCAGCCCGTCAGTATCACGGTCAGAACCAGCAGACAGGCTGCGGGGATGAGAGGTGCCAGGCAAATACAGGGGTGCAGATGACGCACCGCGTGGCGCACATAATCAGTCAAAGTCACGGTCATAACAGTCGTCCTGAATTGAGATATCGCTATTCAATCCACTGACTGTCCAGATTCCCGTGATATTTCATCAAGGAACCGTCAAGACGCGGTCTTTTTTATTGTCCGTTTTCCGGCACAGGTAAACTGACGGTCACGGTCAGACCGCCCCCCGCATTTTTCGCAGCACTGATCCGCCCGCCGTGGGCTTCACAAATCGCGCGGGCAATGGATAAACCAAGGCCGCTGCCACCGGAATGTCGGGCGCGGGAAGATTCTGCCCGGCTGAAACGCTCGAACATAACGGGCAGGAAATGGTCATCGACTGCCGGACCCATGTCCCGAAATGCTATCTCATAACCGCCGGTTTCCGGCCTGACCGTGATGTCGAGACGCCGCCCTTCCAGCGCGTAACGCAGCGCATTTTCCATCAGAATGGTAAATACCTGCCCGAGACGGAACGGGTCGCCAACATAACGGCAAGGAGTCTCAGTTGTGAGGAGGATGTCAAAACCGGCCTCCGCAGACTGCGGTTTCAGCCACGCAACCCGTTCGCGCAACAGTTCAGTGAGATCCAGCGGCGTTTTGCTCAGATTCAGCTGACCGGCATCCGCCAGAGAAAGCAGATGCAGTTCGTCAATCAGACGGTTCAGGTGCAGAAGCTGTTTCATTACCATCTGCAACTGGCGTGGCTCCGGCGGAAATACGCCGTCGAGCATCCCCTGCAACCGCCCAACCGCCGCCGTCAGGGGTGAACGCAGCTCATGCGCCATCGCGACATGCGACGCCCGAAGTTCACGCTCATAGCGCGAGAGTTGGAGCATCATGGCGTTAAAATCATCGGTGAACTGCACCAGTTCTGCGGGCGCGTTTTTCACCGGTTCAGCCTGAGTATTGAAATCCCCTTTGGTTACCGCACGGGCCACCTGCGCCAGACGGCTGAACTGTGAGGAAAGAGGCCGTGCGGCTTTTAATCCCAAAATCGCGATAAACGGAATGACCACCAGCACCAGAATGGCGACCATGATCCAGTCAGCTGACGCGATAGAAGGATCCGAGTAACGCGCTCCCCAGCCCAGATCCACAATCTCATGGAAACGCGTAAGATTGAGTTCAGGGTTTTTGCGCAATACCTCAAACTCCTGCCGCATCGCAGGAGACATATGATGCAAAACCCACAGGTTTTCGATCACAAACCGCAGCCACATACACAGCGCAATCACAACCACGCTGCCGATGGCGAGCGTCAGAATGCGCACGCAGATCCAGCGCCATAAAGACTGATAGTGTAAACGTATCATGGCTGTCTGAACCTGTAGCCCACGCCGCGGACGTTGACTAACACATTCAGGATGCCCGCTGATTCAAGCTTTTTACGCAAGTTATAGACATGCGTATCGACTACCCTTTCCAGCGCCTCACTTTCCGGCAGGCATTGCTCAAGCAAATACTGGCGCGAAAATGGCCGCGTCGGGGCGCGCATCAGCGTGCTCAGAATGCTGAATTCGGTCGGGGTTAAATCCAGATAGCGGTTTTCACCCGCCGGGGCGCTGACGGCGGCGGTAAGCGCATCAACATCCACCTCAAGCGACTGCCAGCGCAGCGTTGCTGTATCCTTTTGGCCGGACGCAGTGCGCCGGAGCACGGCGTGTACCCGCGCCACCACTTCGCCGGGGTTATAAGGTTTAACCACGTAGTCATCGGCACCTTCCCGCAGCGCGCCAATTTTGTCCGGCATATCGCCCATCGCCGTCACCATAATCACCGGCGTACGGGTTTCCCGCCGCAGCGTCGCCAGCACGTCGGTGCCGCTCATGCCCGGCAGCATCACATCCAGCAGCACCAGATCGGGCTTCCAGCGCAATGCTTTGTCGAGCCCGGAAACCCCGTCGCCCGCAATCTGCACCTCATACCCTTCACGTTGTAAATAGGCATCGAGAACGTCTGCCGCATCGGCATCGTCTTCAATGATCAGGACTCGTGTTGTTTGCATGTTTGTCGCCTTGACGGTTTCTTCATAAATCCCCGACAGTTTGTTGACACTGCCTCTTCATACTTCGGTTTCAGGCGCGGCTGCAATCCGCTACGAACCATACGTTTGGGTGATGAGGAATTACATGATATCCAGAAAACTAATACTGCACATTACCTGTTTCGCCCTGTCCGCGACAGTGCTTAAAACACTGGCTGAGGATACTCCGCCAGCGACCACCTTCACGGTGGGAATGGGCGCGCAGAACGCGCCGCGTTACAGTGGTTCCGGTGAGCGTAACTGGCTGGTTGCGCCGGTTATTCAGGCGCGGGACGGGGCGTTTTTCTTCGACTCGCTCAAAGGCATAGGCTATGACTTGCAGACGGATAACGGCCTGTATCTGGAACATACGCTGGGATACAGCCTCGGACGCACGGACAAAAATTCCACGTGGCGGGATGGCTCGGCAAAACTCAAAGGTATGGGGCACATTGATGCGACCGCCAACACGGCCCTTGCCGTGGGCTGGTCCGCAACACCGTGGCTGTCTTTTGAAGGCAAAGCGACCCTGCCGCTGACCGACGGGCAAGGCGTGCATTATCAGACTTCCGTAACGTTACTCCCGCTTCAGAATGATACGGACACCATCGCACTCCAGTCGACGGCGCTCTTTGGCGACCGGCGCTACATGAATACCTTTTATGGTGTAAGCCGCGAGCAAAGCAGTCGCAGTCATTTTGGGGCTTATCAGGCCGCCGGAGGATTCTATGGCGTGGACAGCAGCCTGACCTGGAGCCATCAGTTAACCCCGAACTGGAGCGGTCTGGTCAGTGCGGATTACACCTGGCTGGACGATAAAGCCGCTGACAGCCCGATAGTGGAAAAACGCGGCGGGACGACCTTTAATCTGGCAGTGCTTTATACCTTTTAATTCATCCCTTTTAATTCGCGGTCACTGAATGTACGCGGCGACAGGGCGGCACCCCACGAGATGACTGACTCATCGCCGCAACGTATCGCGGCGATGGATTAACAGCAACGATCGGTTATCAGAAACAATTATTGCTGCTCAGCACTGGCCGATAACGCAAAGGTTCCCACCGGCACAACAGGCAGATATTTCGTGTAATAATCGTGATAGTTTTTCACCGGATCAATATCCTTAAATAAATCCGGATAAAGAGATTTGGCAATAAACTGCACCATAGTGAAATCTACCAGCGTACGTGATGCGCCCTGATAAACGCCGAAGAGTCTGTCATTCTGAATGGCCGGTAATGAACTCCAGCCGTCACGATGCGCGAACCCGTTCAGTTTTTTTCTCGCCGTGGCTTCATTGACGCCAATACCCATTTCTAATGCGGTATCGACCTTATTATTTTCCCTGCCGGAAATAAAAATGACATCCGGTTTAGCGACCAGCAACTGCTCAGGGTTAATTTCGCCCCACTGCTTAACAAACGGCGCCGCGATATTTTCACCACCCGCGAGACGCAGCATCACGCCCCACATATTTTCGCCATAGGTAAACGAATACTCCGCCGGACCTTTATTGCCAAACTCAATGTAGACTTTTGGCTTCGGCAGATTTGCCTGTTTGATCCGGTCTTCAATCAGCGTGATGTTATTTTTATAAAGCTGAGCAAGCTCATGCGCGCGCTCAGTCTGACCGGTTAATATCCCAATGATTTCCGTGGATTTCACATGATTTTCCACCGTCTGGTCATTGTAGTCGAGCACCACAACCGGGATGTTCAGACTCTGAAGTTGCGTGACTTCATATTTCAGGGCGGCATACTGCCAGCTGGCTAAAATGACCACATCCGGTTTCAGGCTGATCACTTTTTCCAGTGACACGTTATGCAGATCGATTTCGCCGATATCCGGGATGTCGGCAATGGAGGGACGATGTTTAATATACATATCCCAGTTCGCCGGAACTTTGCCATGCCAGGCTTCGCGGGAGATACCGACAATATGGTCAAACGCCTGTTCCCCGCCAACCGCCATAAAGTCTTCAAAATAGAAACCTAATACCGCTCTTTTTACCGGGGTATTTAAGGTTATTTTATTTCCCAGTACATCGGTCAGTGTGGTTGTTGCCGCACTGGCCTGTCCGGTAATCACCACTGACAGCATGAAAAGCAGAGTTAGAAGAAACTTCATTTAATTCCCTTAGGTATTGTGTGATTATTATCTGAGGCTGAACGCCATTTTATAAAAACCCATTTATTAAACGCTTTATTTCACTTAAGTCACTGCAAAAAGGTAGTTCCGCTATGTCATTATCGCGGCAGGATATTATACATTTGTTCGGCGACTTCAGTACAGTCTGAACCGGACGCTGCGGCAGGCCGGGCATGTCATATCGTCTGATGCCAGTATTGCCGATGAACGTTAATATTCGCTTCAAAAACGCTTCTCTGATGCTGAGCTATAATTAAATTTTACCGACGAGAAGGATACTTATATGGCTCCAGTCGCGAGTATATCAGGTGGCGTAATATTTATTATCATTGGCATCGTGATGCTGTGGTTATTACTCAAGGCTTATAAAGCCAATCAGAACAAGAAGTTCTTCACGCCGAGCAAATGTATGTTGCTCATCGGAACCGTCGTTTCTTTCATTATTTCCATCGTGTTTTTCACCTCATCGTCCTGATGCCAGCACCGCTTTCATCACACTTACCCTTAACGCCCCGGCCTTAACCGGGGCCTGATGCCTGGCAGCCTCCCATCCGCGTCATCCTCGACTATCATTATTATTCGTTGGCTAACTGACCTTTTGATCGCCCATTTTTATGCGAGGTAACGCGATGCATTTCAACGCATTCACCACCAGCTGGGGGGCTAATTTTATTGCCGCCGGTACGGTCCACTTTCGGGTCTGGGCACCGGGTCAGGCAAAATTAACCTTGCGCCTTTCCGGCAAGGACACAGAAATGTCCGCTGCTAAAGACGGCTGGTTTGAGCAGGTGGCAACCGGTGTTTCTGCCGGTGAGGCATACCAGTTTATTCTGGCCGATGGCATGGCGGTGCCTGATCCCGCTTCCCGTGCCCAGCAGGCAGGCGTCAACGGCCCTTCGCTGGTCACGTCTTCAGAAAGCTATCAGTGGCAGAACGCTGACTGGAAAGGACGTCCGTGGGAAGAGTCGGTGATTTACGAGCTTCATGTCGGCACATTTACCCCACAGGGCACGTTCGCAGCGGCGATGGAGAAATTGCCTTATCTGGCTGAAACCGGCATTACCATGATTGAAGTGTTGCCACTGGCGCAGTTTGGCGGTGATCGTGGCTGGGGATATGACGGCGTGTTGCTCTATGCGCCGCATTCTGCTTACGGCACACCGGATGATTTCAAAGCTTTTGTCGATGCGGCGCACGGTCACGGCATCTCGGTGGTGCTCGATATTGTGCTCAACCATTTCGGCCCTGAGGGCAATTATCTGCCCTTGCTGGCGCCGCAGTTTTTCGATTCTGAACGCCAGACCGCCTGGGGCGCGGGCATTGCTTATGATCAGGAAGGTGCCCGTCAGTACATTACCGAAGCGCCGCTTTACTGGCTGAAAGAGTATCACCTTGACGGGCTGCGTTTTGACGCGGTCGATCAGATGAAAGACGCCTCAGACCCGCATATTCTGCCTGAGATCGCCCGGCGTATTCGCGCAGAAATCACCGGTCGCCACGTGCATCTGACCACCGAAGACAGCCGCAATATTACCTCTTTGCATCCGCGCACGCCCGCAGGCGATGTTCCGCTGTTTACCGCTGAATGGAATGATGACTTGCATAACGCGGTCCACGTGCTCAGTACCGGTGAAACGCACGCCTATTATCAGGATTTCGCCGCCGACCCCCTCGGGCTGGCTGCCTGCGCATTCGCGGAAGGGTTTGCGTATCAGGGCGAAATCTCCCCGCAAAGTGGTAAGCCGCGCGGGGAAAAGAGCCGCGATCAGCCACCGGTCGCCTTTGTCGATTTCATCCAAAACCACGATCAGATTGGCAACCGCGCACAGGGCGACCGTCTGATCACGCTGGCAGGTCAACGTAAAACACGCGCCCTGCTGGCCGCATTACTGCTTTCACCTCATATTCCGCTTTTATTTATGGGCGAAGAGTATGGCGAAACCCATCCGTTCCTGTTTTTCACCGATTTCGAGGGTGAGCTTGCGCAGGCGGTTCGCGAAGGACGCGCCAGAGAATTCGAAGGTCACAGCGGATATGGCAAGGAAAGCGTGCCCGATCCTAACGCCGTAGTGACGTTCGAAAGCTCTAAACTGGACTGGCAGAAATCCGCCAGCCCTGATGGCGTGGGCAGTCTGGCGCTGACGCGCACGTTGCTTCAGCTGCGTCGTGAATATGTCATGCCGTTACTCACGCCGGCGCAGGGTAACGTGGGCAAAATAGTGCAGGCGGCGGACGGTGTGCTCGCCGTCACCTGGACATTCTCCAAAGGCATCCTGTCTCTGACCCTCAATCTCGGGGAAACCACACAACCGCTGCCGGACCAGCCGGGTGAAACGCTGTTTGCCTGGCCCGAAGCGACAGAAGCGTCAGAACCCGGCTCCGTTATCGTCCGTCTTTTCAGGGGAGAATCAATGTGAACATACCCGCCGCGACCTACCGTATTCAGTTCCGCGATGGCATGGATTTTGATAAAGCAGTGGCACTGGTTCCTTATTTAAAGCGGCTTGGGATCAGCCATTTATATGCTTCACCGATTTTTACTGCGACTTCCGATTCGACGCATGGCTACGACATTACCGACGCCAACGAAATCGATCCGATAATTGGCGGACGTGCGGGATTTGACCGTTTGTCGCAGGCGCTGAAAGCCGCTGGTCTGGGACTGATCCTCGATATCGTGCCGAATCATATGGCCGCGTCGCTGGAAAACCCATGGTGGCGTGACGTGATTGAACACGGCGAAAAAAGCCGTTATGCACGGCATTTTGATATCGACTGGTCGCAGCGGCTGACCCTGCCTTTTCTCGGCGATACTTTTGAAGAGGTGCTGGAAAAAGGTGAAATCACCCTGAAGCCGGATCCCCGAACCGGCCAGCCTGCACTCGCCTATTTCGACACGTACTATCCCCTTGCGCCAGACACGCACGACGCCAGCGCAACCACGCCGGATAACGGCGCGCTGGCGGAGTTACATCAGCGCCAGCCCTACCGGCTGATGTCATGGCGCGATGCGCCGCGTGAACTTTCCTACCGGCGATTTTTTGAAATTACCGGTCTGGCGGGGGTGCGGGTGGAAGATGACGCGGTATTCGAGGATACGCACCGGTTGATCCTTGAACTGGTGCATTCCGGCGCAGTGGACGGGTTACGGGTGGATCATGTGGACGGTCTTGCCGATCCGAAAGCTTATCTTGAACGTCTGCGGGAAAAGGCCGGTGCGGATTGCTACATCACGGTGGAGAAAATCCTCGGTAAAGGCGAACGTCTGCCCGCTGACTGGCCGGTTTCCGGCACCACCGGTTATGAATTTATCGCCGCACTTTCCGATGTGCTGGTTGAAGATGAAAACATCGCTGTACTGCGCAATCTGTATGAAAACGTGGTCGGCAAGCCAGTGGATATGCGCGAAGAATTGCGCGCCGCCAAACTGATGATGGTGGAGAAAAATTTCGAAGGGGAATTCACTACGCTGTGCCAGCTGGCACTGAATATTGCAGAAGCGGAAGACCACACTTGGGATGCCAACACCCTGCGGGCAGCGCTGCGTGAACTGCTGATCGCCTTCCCGGTGTATCGCACTTATGGCACATCGCGTGGACTGCCTGCCGATGACGCTGCCCTGCTGCATAACATTATCGGGAAGATCACCACCTCATCGCTTGCCGTACCGGCGGATATTCTCGAATTTCTGGCTCGTATTCTCTGTGCGCAAACACCGGAGTCCGTATCCGGTCAGGCTGACCAGTTCCGCACCCGCTTCCAGCAACTGACGGGGCCGCTGATGGCGAAATCCGTGGAGGACACGCTGTTCTTCCGTCAGCACATGGATCTGGCCCTGAACGAAGTGGGCGCAGAGCCTCTGCTGCGCAGGTTTTCCCTCGACCGGTTCCATCAGGAAATGGCCCGTCGACTCGGGGAACAACCGGCAGCACTCTCCACCACGTCAACTCACGATACCAAACGCGGCGAAGATGCCCGCGCCAGACTGTTTACCCTCACCGAAGCGCCGGAACTTTGGGCCGAAAATGTCACCCGCTGGCATCAGATGAATCAGTCGAAAGTCATCACTTTGCCAGATGGCCCCGCACCGAAACTGACCGGCGCATGGATGCTTTATCAGGCGCTGGCCGGTGCATGGCCGGCAACACTGCATCCGGCCGATGAGGAAGGTTTGCGTGAACTCAATGAAAGATTCCAGCTATTCGTAGAAAAGGCGCTGCGTGAAGCCAAGCTGCGCACCAGCTGGGGTGACAGCAACGATGATTATGAAAACGCCGTACTCGGCTATGCCCGTCATCTTCTTTCTCCGGATAACAGTCTGTTTCTGAATGATTTTTACGCTGCCATCCGTCCCTTTATCCGCGCCGGGCTGGTGAACAGTCTGACCCAGACGATGATCAAAATGATCGCGCCGGGTGTCCCGGATATTTATCAGGGCAGCGAAGTGCTCAATTTCAGTCTGGTGGATCCGGATAACCGGCGTCTGCCTGATTTCGGTGAGCTGGAGCGCCTGCTGGTTCAGGGAGAAAAACCGGCGTGGAACGATGAAACCGCGTGGACAAGCGGGCGGCTGAAACAACATATCGTTGCCGTTCTTGCCCGTTATCGTCAGCAAAAAACCGCGCTGTTTCTGCAAGGGGATTATCTCCCGCTGGAAACCACTGGCGACCACGCCGGTAACGTCATCGCTTTTGCGCGGCAGGCAAACGGCGAAGCGGTGATTGTCGCCGCGCCCCGTCTGGTTTTTAATGAGCAAAAAGTTGGCTTTAATCAGCCCGCAGAGGGAGTTGATACGCAGGTGCTGCTGCCAGAATCATTGGCTCACCGCACCTGTCGTGACCTGCTCAGCGGCAGAGAAATCCACGTGACCGACCGGCTGGATCTCAGTACCTGGCCGCGTGATCAGCCGCTGGTGCTATGTTCTGTTTCAGTTGGCTGAGGAGTTGTGAAAAGAAAGAAGAGGTGTTGCAATGTTTTTTATATTCATTGCAACATCTTATTTTAATTTACGCACCTTCCTCAATCGCCTTAAAGTAAATAACATCAACCGGGAAATCATGACCTAACCGTAGGAATGGTATTAAAAAGACCATTTTAAAAAATATTATCCAAAGCAGTTATTTCTAAAAAATAGTGCTTTAAAATAACGTCATACCTTTAAATATTCTTTTTTACATAAACGTTACATTCCACCTGAGAAAATTCTTAATTCACAGTCATTTATTATAATACCGCTAAGCTAAGGGGGATGTCACAAATAACCCACAGGAAAATAAAATGTCTATTACAAATCTGAAAGAACTCTTTATTCATGATTTATCTGACGTTTACAGCGCAGAACGTCAAATTACTAAAGCGCTGCCTAAAATGGCACGCGCTGCAACGGATCCCAAACTGGTCGAGGCGTTTAAGTCTCACCTGGAAGAAACACAGGGTCAGATTGAAAGACTGGATCAGGTTGTCGAGTCCTCCGACGAACTGCGCATTAAACGAATGAAATGCCATGCGATGGAAGGCCTGGTAGAGGAAGCACAAGAACTGATTGATTCTGTAGAAAAAGGTGAAGTGCTGGATGCAGGCCTTATCGGTGCCGCACAAAAAGTGGAGCATTATGAAATTGCTACCTACGGCACCTTAGCTGCACTGGCAAAAAAACTGGGTTATACCAAAGCGGCCAAACTTCTGGAAGCCACTTTGCAGGAAGAAAAAAATGCCGATATTAAATTAACGGCGATAGCTGAATCTGAATCGGCTTCCGCCAACAAAACCCGTTAGTGCATGATAATGCCCGCCTTACAGGCGGGCTCTGCCAACATGGAATAATCTTTCCCTTCAGGCAAAATATAATCAAGTCAAAATAAACACCTTATACAAACTGAAACTTCAATATCTAAGTGGAATAGAAATATCACAATTTTCATTCATTAATGACACAAGTTGCAAATACCTCAATCCGCTTACGCAATCGACATAACTCTTAAAATTGACCCTTCAGATAAAATAAGAAAAATCTCAACCATTAACATATCCTTACAGCATATCTGATTTTTTATTCTGTATTAACACCATAATCTAAAAATATCGACTACGCTTAATAACGGTTAACTAAAGGAGATAGAGATATGTCATCACATGATATCGATGCAGACGCAAACCATCTGGCAGATAAACTCGAAGACAAAGGCAAGCAGCTTGCCGGTGAAGCACAGAAACAATTTGGCGATTTTGTTGATTCTCCTAAGCACCAGATTAAAGGCGCAGCGCGGAAATACTCGGCTCAGGCCGGTGAAGTCGTCTCTGACGTCGCGGAGAAGATCAAAGAAAATCCCCTGTCCGGTCTGATCGCGGCAGGCGCAATTGGTGTTGTGCTGGGTTTACTGCTTGGCCGTAAGTAAGTGAGTAAGCTGGCATAGTCCGCATAAAAAAGGCCTTCGGGCCTTTTTTATTGCCTGAAAGACCCGCAGATACTTTCGACGCCCCTTTGCCTGTCGGCTGCCAGCATGGAAAACTGAGCGGGCTCATCACCCGCCCCCAAAACGCATTAACGTGTCAAACCCGGCACAGGAGTCGCTCTGAATGCGTTGACGTCCTTATCCATCACAACCTGTGAGTCGGCACCCGAATCAAGAATGGTATTTTGATGTGATTCTGGTTCTATGAGGACGTTGGTTACAGAAAGCGCTTCCAGTCCGGCGGTAGCCAGTAACGCCCCCACTTGTGTTGAGAAGCAAGAGCCTGCTGTCGCGGCGGCTGATTGCGCTGTTTCAGTTGTGGCAACAATATGATTGTCAGAAATAAAGTTCCCCACTCCCGCGACAATATGGATAATTACCGGCGTTGCACCTGCTGGAGTAATGTATTGTGTGTCAATGGATTCAGAAATGTGATTGCCAATAATGGAGTTATTATCGCCATTGATATAGAGCAGGCCATACAGATCATCTAACCCATTGTGGTAAGCCTGCATTGGCGCCCAGGGTTCACGTTCACGGAAGAAATGGTTCGCAGAGACAAGATTTTCTGCACTGCCCTCCTCCAGCACCATCATTCCCGGATAAAAGGAATGGAATCTGTTAGCGGACACAGAGGAACGCACAACGCCAGAAAGATGCACACTGCTTTTGCCGCGCGGGAAAATATTGTTTGCCGTAATTAATAACCCGCCGAAATTTTGAGCATAAATCGAATACCCGCGATAACCGGCGCCGATCAAATTATCGGTTATTTTCGACGCTTGCCCGGACTCACGTAATTCAATGCAGTTACCACATTCAGCGATAAAATTGTCATGTATGGACAATGCATCGGCGTTATACACCGTCACGCCATGTTCCAGATAGACGAACCCCATGCCGGAGACGCGAAACGAGTCCTGAGCGCTGGCAATATAAATACCGGTTTTGCCATTGAGATAACTATTTTCCGGATCGTCACTTCCTGAACCCTCATCGACAAAGTGCAATCCATCAATACAAAAGTCACTGAACTCAACTGAACTTATGCGCGGTTCACCGCTGCGTGCGACATAAAATGCAGCGCCAGTATATTCCTCAGCATCAGCCGGAGGAGTTATGTTGACAAGGATCCGGCTGCCGCCCGGCCACAGTTCGTGCCAGTTTGGCCATTCACTTTGTGGCGTATTATATCGAATACTCGAAGAGGTAAAGCCATGTCCTGAACCCATAATTTTCAGATAGCTGATATCAATGACCACCTGACTGAGAAGAGAATAATCTCCCGGCGGAATATAGATCACAGCACCGGGTTTTCCTCCTTCATTATTATCCGTCTCAGTTTGTCGGCTTTTAATATCCGCAATAATACTGTTGATCACCTCACCAATATCCTGATAAGGATTACCGACACTCCACTCAGTGACATCGTAATAGTTGTTGCTCGCCATTTATTAAATCCTTCTATGAAATTAACACGAATGAAACTAAATCTGACTGGCTCTTTTATTAAAGAACAGGAGCATCTTTGAATGCCTGCGAGGGGACAGCGCCATTTTCCAGCTGACGTTTTGCGAGATCGACTTTAATTTTTTCGAGAACAGTGTTGTTAAGTTTAAAATAACGCACCATGAATGCGCTGATAAAATAACTTACCATCGGCAGTAATGAGAACATGATAATAATTCCCTGCAAAGTCTGCGCATTTTGTTGCGGCTTATTGGCAATGTACCCTGTATAGGACAATATCCAGGCAACGATCGCCCCGGCTACCGCCAGCCCCATTTTCAACATAAACAGATTGCCCGCGAAAGAGATACCGGTCATGCGTTTGCCGAATTTCCAGTCCCCGTAATCGTCAACGTCGGACATCATGGCCCACAGAATGGGCCCGGACTGAATTAAATGCAGAATATTGATAATCACAAACAATGTGATCAGCGGCGCCAGTGATTTTGGATCAACGAACCATAGGGCAAAAGAGAGGATGCCGAGAATAATATTGATAATGCGGAATAACTTAACTTTATCAAAGCGGTCAGTGAGAGGTTTAGCGATAACACTGCCCAGCATATTGCAGGCGACACCGAGCGCCATAAAAAAGGTAATAAATCCAACAGAAGCCTGCATCACATAGGTCGCGTAATATATGGTTACCGCACCGCGAATAAAAGCGGGGAAAACGTTAAGAAAGGTAATCGAAATCATCAACAGCCATTGGTCATTTTTAGCGATATCTTTCAGATCCTTCAGTAACGAATCACCGGACTTAACCGAAACAACGCGTTCTTTAATACTGGAAAAACAGAACAGGAACATGAGCGTTGCGGCACCGCCCATGATCGCCATCGTCAACTGAAAACCAGAGGCCCGGCTGCCGTTCCCCAGCCAGTCGGTTAACGGTAAAATGGAGGAGGAAACAATCAGCGTTGCCAGACCATTCAGAAAGAAACGCCATGACAAACAACCCAGCCGCTCCTTTTGATTAAGTGTAATCACGCCTGCTACTGAGCAATAGGGGATATTGATAGCGGTATATATCAGCGACATAATCAGGTAAGTGACCCAGGCATAAATAATTTTTCCGTTCATGCTCAGGTCAGGTGTCGTGAACATTAATATGGCACCAAGACCAAATGGCAGCGCCATCCACAATAACCAGGGCCGGAATTTACCCCAGCGGGTTTGTGTGCGGTCGCAAATCGCCCCCATGATCGGGTCGCTGAAAGCGTCAAAAACACGGATCACCAGGAATAATGTCCCCACCACTGCGGGAGATAATCCGTACACATCGGTATAAAACCATGTCAGATAAAGCGCCAGCACACTCCAGATCATACAAGAGCCGGCATCCCCCATTCCGTATCCGATCTTTTCTTTCAGCTGCAGCTTTCCGTAAGCACTTTGCTTTTCCATTGCAATATCAGACATAAAGTTACCTCAATAATGCACAGTCATGAATTTAAACACAGGTTATTACCACCAGTACCGGTGTCAAAAATTAGAAAAATATCTCATTTACTTTCAAACAACGTTAAATCGTAATGCGAAGATATTACAGTGTGGTGATATTAATCGTTACACTACTCTCGCGGATAATAAGCCGTGAGACAATCTCATACATTTCGATATTTTCCTGCTCACTTTCGTTATTGACCATCGTAAATGCCAGGTGTGCGATTTCGTTTATAGGTTGAACCATGCTGGTGATCTTTTTAGTTTGTGCCAGAAAGGTATTATCGAAACTGGCGATAGCAATATCCTGAGGTACCGCTACCTGCCTTGCTTTTAATCCATCGATAATATAACTGGCAGCGACATCATTATAAACCCAGAGGCATGTACATTGATTTTTCCGGGCTGCTAATTTCTCAACAATATCCTCAAGGATACTGATGTGGCCTGATATTCTTTCTCCTTTACCCTTCTCAATCCAGAATTGATTCTCTTTGTCTACAGTTAAACCCTGACTCGTTATTTTCTTACTCCAGGAGGAAACCTTTCTATTATCGACTCCTTCCTGAGCAACAAAACCAAATGTGGTATGTCCGCTTTTTATGAAATGTTCTGCGATACTTTCCGCACCTTTACTTTGGTCTATAGAAACGGAATTAAAAAAGCGTGAAACTTGTGTTACCACCGCAACCGGAATATGGGTGGCGATTAACCACTCCGAAAGTTCGGCCTCTGCTTCTGTTGGCACCCACAACAGACTGTCTATTCCCATGCCAATTAACGTGTGAATAATTTGCTTATCCTGCTGAGGCTGATTCTGGTGAGTTTTCACGATCACCGATTTTCCGATATATCTTGCTTCCTCTTCAAATGTTGCCAGTAACTCGCAAAAATGAGGGTTAACAAGGTTGGGCAAAACCACTGCAATAAGCCCTGAACATTTACCACTGAGCTGGAACGCACTCTTACTTGGCACATAGCACAGGTAATCCATTGCCTCACGAACCACTTTACGTGTTTCTGGTATCACACCGCGATGGTTATTCAGAACGCGTGATACGGTAGCAGTAGAGACTCCCGCTTTTTTGGCTACGTCTTTGATGGATGCCATAATAATGAGCTGCGTCGCTTAACAAGGGCTTCACTATAAAGTGTGATAAAGGTCAAAAATGTAAGCCAGTTCACATGTTGTCGCGTTACATGGATCCGTGTTTATCCGCTCAATTTAAGTATCCTCTGCGGTTATTCTGCACCAGCCGTGGAAAATGGTTTTGCGAAAAGAACCAGAATTCTCCTACACATTTCTGTCACACAGGGAGTGTATAGTGAACATCTCTGTAGCAACCTACAGAAATCTCAAGACTTCCCCTTGTAACCTTAAAAACGCCCGTTTCCCCTGACGGGCTTTTTTATGCCTTGCAGAAAAAACCCGCCATTTCAGCGGGTCTTTGTTTAAAAAAATGTATGACGTAAATGACGCAGGAATTATCCGCGAATAAACGCCAGAATATCCTTATTGATCACGTCGGCGTGCGTGGTGTGCATACCGTGAGGATAGCCCGGATAAATCTTAAGGGTGCTGTCTGCCAGCAGTTTATCCTGCAGGAGAACAGCATCTTTATAGGGTACAACCTGATCGTCATCCCCCTGCAAGACCAGCGTCGGCACAGTAATGGCTTTCAGATCGTCGGTCTGATCCGTTTCTGAAAACGCCTTGATTCCTTCGTAATGCGCATTGGCGCTGCCGGTCATACCCTGACGCCACCAGTTATTGATGGTGCCTTGTGACACTTCTGCCCCATCGCGGTTAAACCCGTAGAAAGGCCCGGAAGCGACGTCTAAATAAAACTGCGCGCGGTTTGCGGCGAGCGCACTGCGAAAACCATCGAAGACGGCAATCGGTGTACCGTCGGGATTAGCATCCGTCTTCACCATCAGCGGCGGAACCGCGCTGATCAGCACCGCTTTCGCCACACGTCCCTGCGGCTGGCCGTATTGCGCCACATAGCGGGCAACCTGTCCCCCGCCCGTTGAATGGCCGATATGCACCGCATCATGCAGATCAAGATGTTCGGCGACAGCGGAAGCATCGGACGCATAGTGATCCATATCGTTACCTTCACTGGTCTGATCCGAACGCCCGTGTCCGCGACGGTCGATGGCGATCACACGAAAACCTTCGGAGAGGAAGAACAACATCTGATTGTCCCAGTCATCCGCACTCAGCGGCCATCCATGATGGAAAACAACCGGTTGCTTGTCTTTCGGCCCCCAGTCTTTGAAGAAAATATTGACGCCGTCTTTCGTTTTAACAAAAGGCATAGAATGAACTCCTCAGCAGATTTTCGGGAAAACAGTATGGTTTGCAGGGCGAGGTTCAGATACAGGATGCTAAGAAAGCGTAGCAAAGCCCGCTGAAATTGCCTGCCTGAGGGCACGTTTATCCGGCGATCACATCCTTCAGCCCTGAAGGCTGTTACGCCATAATTCCGGCAGTGCACTGATTAATCTGCCAGTGACCGGTTGCTTTGTCTGACCGGGCTGCCAGATAGCCACCATCGTAATGGTCAGTCCCTGATTGCCCACTTCCGTCTCAATCGCCTGCACATCCTTCCATGTCGATGCCTGATAATGTGTGGGTAAAAATCCCCACCCCTGCGCATTTTCCAGCAAACTGCGCAGCGCAGAACGCTCGTTGACATACAGGGTATGCCCGGAAATTTGTAACCGGCGGGCAATCTGCTCATCATGTTTGTGATGCATGACCAGCTGAGGTTTCAGGGAAAGATTGAGCAACGTCAGCGGACGCTGCTGATGCTGAAACAAACCGCTTGCGGCGTAAAAATCCAGTTCAATATTGCCCAGCGCGCACCATTCCATATCCATCCCCAGCGCACGATTATTTGCCTGACAGACTGCAATCTGGGCCGTCCCGGCAGTCAGAGCCGCTTCGGCCTCTTCCCGCGATGCGCTCCATGCGCTGAAACGGATCCCCTCTTTCGACATCATCACGATAACCGCGTCGATAAACGCCTGCGAGATGAAGGGGTCGTAGACCATCACCAGTTCCTGCTGCTCAGGCTGCGGCAGCGACTGCGCGTAAAACTCAAAGGCCTGAGCCTGACGCATCAGCAAATGTGCCTGCCGGTGGAGTTGCTGTCCTTGCTCCGTCAGCACCAGCGTGCGCCCCTGACGGATAAACAGCGGATAGCCCAGCGCATCCTCGAAATAATCAATTAAATCACGCAGCGTGGTGCGATCTTTACCCAGTGATAACGCGGCACGGGATAAATTCCCCTGTTCAGCGACACAGGCAAAAGCCTCTATCTGTGAGAAGGAATAACGTAACGCTGACATGTTCTGCTCCCTGTAAATGTCATTTTATTGGGGGATTTTCCCCCATCAGCTGATTTTTTTAAACCATTTACCCTCCTTATACTCATATTTCCCGATACTCTGATGGATAAGTGAAAACATGAAAACACGGAATCATCCCCTCTTAAAACCTCTGATGCTGGCTGTGGCCATGAGTGCAGCAGTCTCGTTTATGACGCCTGCTTTTGCAGAACAACCACAGGACTGCGGTGGTATCGAACTCAGCACCTGTCCGACGCCATTCGATAAAACGCTGCCGGATACCAAAGACATGCTGAACTGGGATCAGGCCGCCCGTGTCATCGGTTTTCGTAACGACTACCGCAATTATGCTGGCGACGTTTTCCGTCATGGCAAGGCCACGCCATTCGTACAGGCAGAAAAACAACTTCAGGATCCGACGTACAGCGTGAACGGTAAAACCTATACGCTGCAGGATTACCTGAAGCGTGAAAATGTAACCGGCATGCTGGTGCTGAAGAACGGCAAAATCGCGTACAAATATCTGGGCGAAGGCAATACAGACCACACCTTGTGGACATCGCGTTCTGTAGGGAAATCCGTGGTGTCAACACTGGTCGGGATTGCGATCAAAGAGGGAAAAATCAAATCACTGAATGACCTCATCACCGATTACGAGCCGGATCTCAAAGGCACCGCGTGGGAAGGCGTCACGCTGCGCCAGCTTATTCAGCACACCTCCGGCGTGGCATGGAATGAGGACTACACTAATCCTGAATCAGATTTTGCTCATCTCACCCAATGTGAAGCGCAGCCGGGCACCTACGATTGCGTTCGTAAAATCATTACGGGTTTGAAACGCGCGCATCCGGCGGGTGAATCCTGGTCGTATTCTTCTGGCGGTGCATGGCTGCTGGGCGATGTGCTGGAAAAAGCCACCGGTATGCCGCTGGCGAAATATTTGGAAAAAACCCTCTGGCAGCCTTACGGCATGGCCCAGGATGGCGTCTGGCACTCGTATCAGCAGGGAAAACATGACGTAGGGGCGCACGGCTTTAACGCGACGTTAGAAGACTGGGGACGTTTCGGCGAGTTTGTAATAAGCGGTGGCCAGTTGCCGGACGGTAAAACAATTCTGCCTGAACACTGGCTGGAACAGGCGGCAGACTGGAATAAGGCGAAGAATTCGGTTTCAGCTGCGCATCCGGAAGGGATGTACGGCTATCAGTGGTGGAATAATGCCGTGCCCGCCAATGCCAAAAACGTCACGCCAGCGCCGTCTGAATCGCTAAAAGGTTCGATGTGGGCGCTGGGTATTTATGGTCAGGTGATTATGGTGAATCGCGCGGAAAACCTGGTTATTGTTCAGTGGTCAACATGGCCGCAGGCAGAACCTGATTTCAGCGCGCAACCGCTGGAAGCGTCGCTGATGTACAGCGCCATCGCACAGCAGTTACGTTAATCAGATCCAAAAAAGACAGGGTTGCAGCGTTTCGATATGCGGCAAACCTGTCTTTTATCCTAACCCTGCGGTTTTGCGCTGGCAGCTTCCCATTCTCCAACGCCACTTTTCTCCGGTGTTTTAACAATCATATTAGGCAGCGCCATCTCAATTCCTTTTTCCATGAGCTTTTCGATAATGCGGATATTAATTTCCTGCTGGATATCCATATATTTATTGTAGTCGGCGGTATTAACGATATGAACCACCTCAATATTCAAACGGTCGGTGCCAAAGCCCAGCAGATGAGCCCGGTCAAATTTGGTTTCGCCGACATCGATAATAATCCCTTTGACCATGTCACCGATATTGCGCAGCTTATCCGGCGGGGTATTGATGGCGATACCATAATTAAACACGATGCGGCGGGTCTGCATACGCTTGTAATTATGCAGCGTCTGCTGAAGCAAAATGGCATTCCCGCAGACAATCTGTTCCCCGCTCAGGCTGCGGATGCGCGTGGTCTTCAGGCCGATATGTTCAACCGTACCGGCGACATCATTGAACACCACAAAATCACCAATTTCGAAAGGCTTATCAAAGCCAATCGACAGCGAGGCAAATACATCGCTGAGGATGGTCTGGATAGCCAGCGCGATAGCAATACCGCCCACGCCCAGACTGGCGACCAGCGCGGTAATGTTGACGCCAACGTTAGCCAGAATGGATAACAGCATTACCGACCAGACCATCGCGCGGAATATCAGCCCGGTGATCACCAGCGTCACCGGATTTTTGTTCATGCCCGGCTGCCGCATGATATGCCGCAACCACGACACCACACCCTGATCGAGCCATAGCGCCATTTGCAGCGCCAGCACCAGAAACCACGCATGGCTGATGGTGTTGTAGAGATTGTCCGGCAGATTGACGAACCGCAGGCTGAACAGGAATGCGGCGACAAATATCAGCAGATTATTAGTGCGGTTGAGCATATCGCCCAATATAAATCGCATTCTGTTGGTCGCCGGATGCACCTCTCCCCAGCTCTTAACGCCTTTGCGCAGAAACGACAGTAACCAGCTCAGCAGCCAGTAAGTCACCAGCGTAACCACCACCATCGTCGCGACGCCAATCCAAAATGCCGGTGTCATCACCAGCGCGATAAAATTGAAGTGTGACAGAAAATTCATCGTCCCTCCCCGTTTTCAGCACAAAGTACCAGTATAGGAAACGAGGCCCGGGCGGTCGGAAGAATAGGAAAGTTCGGTGAATAGGCGGGTTTTCTGAAAAGAGAACGTGCTAAAGGCTTAGCGCCATCGGTATATAAATGAGTGACTGGCTCGTTTACTATGATTTCTGGGGCGAGTCCGATGTTATGAAATCCGATGTTATGAAATAAGTAAGGATCTGCCCGAACAAAGATTACGGGCTGTTTGCGGTAAAGGGATATACACCATAAACTCAAAGGATGAATGAGATGATTGGCATTGAAGCTTTGGCATTTTTTAGCCCCGACCTGGATAAGGTTGATGGCATATTTAGAAAGGCTTCTCAGGCGGTTGAGCGGCCCCTGGATGATTTTGATCGAAGCCATCATCGTTCACTGACTAAAAAACAGGTGTTGGACGCAATAAAGAAAACAGATGCCATTGTTGATTCGGTGAGGCTTCAATGTGTCGAAGGCAGCAAAATGATTTTGGCTCTGAAATCAGGAACTGAAGCAGACATAGAAAGCCTTCAGATTAAAGAGAACTCAGCCGAAAATCTTCGTTCACGGGTTGCTGAGATTTCGCTAGGTAATAAAAGAATGCTATATACCTTTTTTAAAGCCGAAATGCATGAAGCCTGGGCTCCCCACATCATGCATCTGCGATATATGAAAACGAAGGCACTGCAATCTTTTGAAGATTATCAAAAAATAACTACTGAACTCTGTGAGCTCGTTGCTCTGTATCAGACCCAAAGCAGCGACGAATTTTCGTATGACCTTAACGTGATGTCCCAATCTATCCAGTCAAAAAGCGTTAACCACCCTGATTGGGTTACTACTGGTGAAGAGTTTGCCAATTGGATCGAGTCAATGAGAAAGGATGCATAATGACTGTCAGTGTAACTTATTCACAATCATTCATTAATTTGATGTTAACCCTGAAAAAAGAAGAGGTTAAGGTCGTGGGCGACTTCGTCGCATTGCTGAAGTCAAGTGGATTTAGTTCCCTGCCGGGAAGGAATAAGTCCTCAGCAGGAGTCAGTCTCAATCACACCAGGAGGCTGGAATTGATCCAGTATGCAATCGCCAACAGACTCTGGCATTACCATGTCGGTCACCAGTCATATAATCAGAGCAAGCCGTTTGGTGACTGGACATCAAGCCATGTGGTGCATTATCAAAATGAAAATACTACATCGGCAAGATTTGTTCATTACTCCGCTCACCCGCCAATGAAATTACCTGACAAGCAAACCCTGATTTAGCTGAGTCGCATACTTTAAGCATTACGCCTTACACAGCCCACCATCAGGTGGGTTCTTTTTTCCCGTGGTTCAGCAATACAAAGGGCCTGCGGTGAATAAGGACATAAAAAAGCCGGTGACATTTTCGTATCACCGGCTTTTCGCAGCGTTTGGGCGCAGAACTAAAACTTACTGGTTCAGCAGTTGCTGTGCGGTTTTCTCAACAAGCGCCAGCAGAACTTTTACGTCTTCCAGCGTCACCGTCGGGTTCAGCAGAGTCAGTTTCAGGCAGGTCACGCCGCTATGCTCAGTAACACCTACGTTGGCGCGACCAGATTCCAGCAGCGCATCGCCGATTTTCTGGTTCAGCAACGCGATAGCCGCATCGCTGCTGCCCGCCAGTTGCTCAGGACGATAACGGAACAGCACGCTCGCCAGCTGCGGCTTCATCACCAGTTCCAGCGCGGCTTCAGAGGTCACATACTGCGCGACTTCCTGCGCCATCGTCACACCGTGATCGATGATAGCGGCATACTGTTTCTGGCCTAACGCCTCAAGACCCATCCACAGTTTCAGTGCATCGAAACGGCGGGTGGTTTGCAGTGATTTGGACACCAGATTCGGTACGCCAGCAGCTTCGTCGAACTCAGAGTTCAGATAAGCCGCCTGATAGCGCATCAGCTCGTAATGACGTTCTTCTTTAAGCAGGAACGCGCCACAGCTGATGGTCTGGAAGAACTGTTTGTGGAAGTCCAGAGTGATGGAATCCACTAACTCGATGCCGTCCAGATAGTCGCGGTATTTTTCGGACAGCAACAGAGCACCGCCCCACGCCGCATCCACATGAACCCAAATCTGATGCTCAGCGGCCAGTTCAGCAATGGCGCGCAGCGGGTCGATAGCACCGGCGTCGGTGGTCCCGGCGGTCGCCACGATCGCGAGTATCTGATCGCCATTGGCCTGCGCCTGTGCGACTTTCTCGCGTAGATCGTTGAGATCCATACGCGCGAACTCGTCGGTTTTCACCAGCGTCACGCACTGATACCCCAGACCGAGCAATGCCATGTTCTTCTGCACAGAGAAATGCGCGTTTTCAGAACATAACACTTTAACTTTACGCAGATTACCGACCAGACCATCCTGCTGAATGGAATGACCCTGACGGGCAAAGAAGGCATCACGCGCCAGCATCAGCCCCATCAGATTGCTCTGGGTGCCGCCGCTGGTGAACACGCCCGCGTCTCCAGCCTGATAGCCAACCTGAGTACGCAGCCATTCGATCAGTTTCATCTCGATGATGGTCGCTGACGGGCTTTGATCCCAGGAGTCCATGCTCTGGTTAGTGGCGTTGATCAGCACTTCCGCGGCCTGGCTGACGACCAGACTCGGGCAATGCAGATGCGCAACACACTGCGGATGATGTACAGACAGACTGTCTTTTAAAAAGTATTCAATGGCGCGTTCAATCGCGGCCTGGTTACCCAGGCCGTTTGGATTGAAGTCCAGTTTGATACGTTCGCGCAGCTCAGCAACGGTTTTGCCCTGATACATCTCAGGTTGTTGCAGCCACTGCACAACAGCTTCACTGCTCTGCGCAATGGCTTGCTGATAGGCTTCAGTGCTTTGCGCTGAACCTGCCAGAATCGGGTTTAACTCGGACATCAGAATCTCTTACTCCGCTCAGACAGGCTTGACGCCAGCCGCTAACAGCGCCTGCTCAAACTTATCGAGGAAAATACCCAGCTCATCATTGGTGATCAGCAGGGAAGGCAACAGGCGAAGAACGCAACCATTACGGCCACCGCGTTCGAGGATCAGACCTGCTTCGAAGCATTTTTTCTGCAACAGGGCAGAAAGCTCGCCGTCAGCCGGATAGCAACCCATATGATCCTGCGCTTCGTTCGGTTTCACGATCTCGATACCGATCATCAGACCCAGACCGCGCACGTGACCGATTACCGGGTAACGTTTCTGCATCTCAGCCAGTTTGCCTTTCAGCCACTCGCCCTGTGCAGCCACTTTCTCGGCAATTTTTTCTTCTTTCAGGATTTTCAGCGTGGTCAGGCCGGTCGCCATCGCCAGCTGGTTGCCGCGGAAGGTCCCGGTGTGGTGACCCGGCGCCCAGGCGTCGAACTCTTTTTTGATACCCAGAACGGCAAGTGGCAGACCACCGCCCACCGCTTTAGACATCACAATGATGTCCGGCTCAATACCTGCGTGTTCGAAGGCGAACTGTTTGCCGGTACGGCAGAAACCCGCCTGTACTTCATCGAGGATCAGCAGAATGCCGTGTTCCTGAGTTACTTTACGGATGCGCTGCAACCACTCAGCCGGAGCCGGGTTCACGCCGCCTTCGCCCTGAACGGCTTCCAGGATCACAGCCGCTGGTTTGCGAACGCCGCTTTCCACGTCGTTGATCAGGTTTTCGAAGTAGTAAGTTAATGCTTTCACGCCAGCGTCACCGCCAATGCCCAGCGGGCAGCGGTACTGGTGCGGATAAGGCATAAACTGCACTTCCGGCATCATGCCGTTAACCGCTTCCTTTGGAGACAGGTTACCGGTCACTGCCAGCGTGGCGTGGGTCATGCCGTGGTAACCACCAGAGAAACTGATGATACCGGTACGGCCAGTGACTTTCTTAGCCAGTTTCATTGCCGCTTCAACAGCATCAGCACCGGACGGGCCGGTGAACTGCAGGCAATATCCTTTGCCCTGTTGTGGCAACACAGAAAGCAGATATTCGGAGAACTGATCTTTCAACGGTGTTGTCAGATCCAGTGTATGTAACGGCAAGCCGCTGGTAATGACATTTTGGATGCTTTGCAGCACGTCAGGATGATTATGTCCCAGAGCCAGCGTACCCGCGCCTGCCAGGCAATCAAGATATTGATTATTCTCAACATCAGTGATCCACACGCCATTGGCTTTCGCGATTGCCAGAGGCAATTTACGAGGATAGCTCCGAACATTCGATTCAAATTCAGCTTGTCTCGCCAAATAGGTTTCATTGTTTCCGTTTAATGAATTCGCACCTAAACTGTCAATACGGACTTTATCCGTCATCATATCTCTCCTACAACCGCGGGTTATTGGTAACGCCGCAATTGAATAAATGGAATTTAAAAGTAAGTACCCTGTGAAAAACGCGGCCAATATATGGCTTTTTTGCCCCCACCTCAATAATTTATTTTGTATAGAATTGTTTATTCTTTTGCATACTAATCAATATGTTGCTGATTTAATGAACGATCGTGCTGAGTTAAGCCCATTACGGGGTCATTAATAAAGGCCTAAAAAGCACTTCCGGCCTCTAAAACACAGGCTAAACAGGGGTCCCGGCAGGCACTTCCTGCTGACGAAATCGCGAAGAGGTTTGGCCAGATAGCCGTGACGCCGTACAGGTTGGGATACCCGGATCAGACGCAATAGTGAATATTGCAATTATAGTCCCGGGGACAGCAGACGGGCGTCAATAATAATTATATCGCCAGTAACTGGCTGAATATTGGCCTGATATAAATGTTTAAATATATTACAATGAGATCAATTCCACTTAGGGACGAAATAATCCGGACTTTTATGACTGCTTATTATAACCGTTAATACAGGGCGACTTTTTAAGGATATAACAACGGCCTCATATTGATTCATGAATCCTGCTCATAAGCTCTTGCAGATAACCCCCTCTAATCTGATGAAAGTCCAGCGTCTAGTATTACTGGCACTACATCACCTGCCGTTGCCCGCAACGGGAAATCCCAAAATTCCATAATCACAAGATGACAGGATTTCAGAAATTAATAAGAGGAAAACCACATGCAAAAACGTCTGCTGGGAAAATCCGGCCTTGAAGTCTCATCACTCGGTTTGGGTTGTATGGGTCTGAGCCATGGCTACGGGCCTGCCACAGGAACCAAACAGGCGGTTGAACTGATCCGCGCTGCCGTCGAACGGGGCGTCACTTTCTTTGATACCGCTGAAGTTTATGGCCCTTATCTCAATGAAGAAGTGGTTGGCGAGGCGCTGGCACCGGTTCGTGACAAAGTAGTGATAGCGACAAAATTTGGTTTCACTTTCGGCGATGATAATAAGCAGCAGATCCTTAACAGCCGCCCGGAACATATCCGCCAGGCCGTTGAAGGCTCGCTGAAGCGTCTGAAAACCGACGTTATCGACCTGCTCTATCAGCACCGTGTTGACCCGGATGTACCGATTGAAGACGTCGCCGGTACGGTGAAAGAGCTGATCAGCGAAGGTAAGGTGAAGCATTTCGGACTGTCTGAAGCGGGCGCGCAGACCATTCGCCGTGCGCACGCGGTACAACCGGTGACCGCACTGCAAAGTGAATATTCGATGTGGTGGCGTGAGCCGGAGCAGGAAATCATCCCCACGCTGGAGGAACTGGGCATCGGCTTTGTGCCATTCAGTCCGCTCGGTAAAGGCTTCCTGACCGGATCGATTACCGCAGATTCAACGTTCGGCAGTGATGATTTCCGGAGCCTTGTGCCACGTTTTTCTCCGCAAGCACTGGCGGCCAACCAGCAGTTGATCACAGTTATTCACCAGATTGCTCAGGACAAAAAAGTGACGCCCGCGCAGATAGCGTTAGCCTGGCTGCTGGCACAGAAACCGTGGATAGTGCCGATCCCTGGCACCACTAAACTGCACCGTCTGGAAGAAAATCTCGGCGCTGCTGAGGTCACGCTGTCAGATGCCGAACTGCGCACCATAGCCACCGCACTGGAGACCGTGAAAGTTCAGGGCGACCGTTATCCGGCTTCACTGATGGCACGCGTTGGCCGTTAACCGGATCAGGCGTTAAACAGACACAAAAAAGGGTCCCTGCGGACCCTTTTCTTATTGTTTTAATTAATCTTTATGCGCGTGGATCAATAACCCTGCGTCACAATCTTCGCCGCACTTGCCAGCACATCACGACGGGATTTTGCATCTTTTTCCGGTTGGGTGAAATACGTCACCAGCACCAGCGGCGCTTTGTTTTCAGGCCAGATCACTGCGATATCATTGGTCGTGCCGTAATCACCGCTGCCGGTTTTATCGCCGACAATCCAGGTCGCCGGTAATCCTGCGCGGATGCTCATCGCGCCGGTGGTATTCCCTTTCATCCATTCCACCAGTTGTGCGCGCTGCGGTTCCGCCAGCGCGGAGCCCAGCGTCGCGTGTTGCAGGCTCAGCGCCATCGCACGCGGTGACGTGGTGTCGCGCTCATCGCCCGGAATGGCGGTGTTCAGCGTCGGTTCGGTGCGATCCAGACGGAAAGTGTTGTCGCCCAGCGTACGTGCATAATCGGTGACTTTGTGTGGCCCGCCGAGATGTTCGATAAGCTTATTCATGGCGGTGTTATCACTGTATTGCAAGGCCGCTGCCGCCAGTTCGCCAATCGTCATACCCTCGTTGAGATGCTTTTCGGTAATCGGGTTGTAATTCACCAGATCCGATTTTTTCAGCCCGACATGCTGAGTAAGGAGATTTTTCTTCACTTCGCTCTCTTTCAGGATCGCCGAAGCCGCCATGAACTTACTGGTGCTGCACATCGCAAAACGTTCATCCGCACGATAAGCAATTTGCGAGTTGTCCGCAGTATCAATCAGCATCACGCCAAGACGTCCGCCGCTTTCTTTTTCCAGCGCCGTCAGCTGTTGCTGAACTGACGTCATTTTCGTCGCAGTTTGCGCCCATGACGGGGCGCTGAATGCGAGCATTGGCACCACAGCCGCTGCCATCAGCACGGTTTTACGCAGGGTATTTTTCATCATCAAAGCCTTCTCCTTTATATTGGCGAAGGGATTATGGCAAAAGCTGACACATAAAGTAAAAAACCCGACAGAATTTGTCGGGTTTCAGACGTAAAACAGAAATTTTCAGAAACTATGCGGAAGTTTAAAAGGTTTCCCAGTTACCTTCTTCAACGGCAGGAACCGGCTGGCGGTTTGACAACAAGGCCGGTGTTTTCGCGTGAGCAGCCTTACGCAGCGCCGTCGCAGAACCAGCGCTGACTTTAAAGATGCTGATGGCTTGTGATAAACGCTCCGCCTGCTCATTGAGAGAATACGCTGCCGATGACGCTTCCTGAACCAGTGCGGCGTTCTGCTGCGTCACTTCATCCATCTGCGTAATGGCTTTATTGATTTCCTCAATGCCGGTGCTCTGTTCGTGACTGGCGATAGCGATTTCGCCCACAATGTCGGTCACGCTTTTCACGCTGGACACCACTTCCGCCATCGTCGAACCGGCTTTGGCGACCAGTTGCGTGCCGTTATCCACTTTCGCTACAGAATCGTCAATCAGCACTTTGATCTCTTTCGCAGCACTGGCAGACCGTTGCGCCAGATTCCGCACCTCAGAAGCCACTACCGCAAAACCGCGCCCCTGCTCACCGGCACGCGCGGCTTCAACCGCAGCGTTCAGCGCCAGAATATTGGTCTGGAACGCAATACCGTCAATTACGGCAATGATATCGACGATTTTTCGTGAAGACGCATTGATGCCTTCCATGGTGTGAACCACTTCGCCCACCACTTCTCCGCCCTGCACAGCCACGCGGGAAGCCTGCGCCGCCAGCTGATTGGCCTGACGCGCGTTATCCGCATTCTGCTTCACAGTCGCGGTCATCTGCTCCATGGCCGAGGCCGTTTCTTCCAGCGAACTGGCCTGCTGTTCGGTGCGTGAAGACAAATCCAGGTTTCCGGCCGCGATTTCACCGGACGCGCTATGGATCGCGTTGGTACCCGCACGCACTTCGGTCACAATCTTCAGCAGGTTTTCGTTCATGTTTTTCAGCCCCTGCATGAGCTGACCGGTTTCATCGTTTGATGTCACGCGGATTTGCGTGGTCAGATCCCCTGCCGCGACGTTTTCCGCCACTTTTACGGCGGTATGCAGCGGACGGGTGATAGAACGGGTGAGGAAGAAGCCCAGCGCGGCCGCCACCAGAACCGCCAGCGCGGAGAAAATCAGTGTCAGCTGAATCGCCGTTGCGCCATCGGCAATCGCCGTTTTGCCTTCGCTCTGTAACTGCTGATCCTGCGAGTCGGCAAACGCCGTTGCCAGATCCAGATAAGCATTTTGCGACGTGGTCAGTTTGCGCAGAACGAATTCCGTCGCGCCGTCCATATCCCCGGCACGCGCTAAATTGACCAGTTGTTCTTTCGCGGCTTCAAAGGTATCACTCGCATCCTGCAACGCTTTAATCTTCTGTTTGCCGACCACGGTAGTCTGAATAGCGGCGATTTTATCCATCGCTAAATTAGTTTGTTTAACGGTGTCATCAAGCTGTAAATAACGTTTTTTATTTTGCTCAGGATTTTTGGTATCGATGACAATACCGCGAAGATATTTAATCTGATCGTTCACCCCGTCACGGACATCAAATGCCAGCCGCACTTTGACATAACGGTCGCTGACTATTTGTTCGATAGTGCTGTTAATACTGCTTAATTTCGTCACTGCCGTTACGCTGACGATGATCAGCAGCAGTATCACCAGACTAAATGCCGCACCCAGACGGGCACCGACACGCATATTGTTGATCGCTTTAAACATTCTTTCTCCCTTGTTTCCTGGCCAATAAAATAAATACAATGAAAAAATATTTCAAAATATTGATTACATAGAGGAACTACTTTGCAGATATTTATTTAATCCAACAGGGTTATCGGTATAAATAAAGGAATCTTTAGCGAAGAGAATATTAGGAAAGTGTAAATAAGGATGACCATTCTGCTCCCTCCCCTGCGAAGGGGAGGGTTGGGGTGGGG